>NZ_JAMQUS010000025.1:0-66270 GCF_025594995.1 Turicibacter sp. GALT-G1 | reverse complement strand
ACACCAAATATTATAGAACCTTGAAATCTTAGATGAAATAAGTTTGTGAAAACGTTAATAATGTTTTCGTTTTATTAAAAAAGCGCTTTTTTTACAATTTTCGATTAATATTGTTTGTGAAAAAATGTATTATGGTATATAATAAAAATGAATTAAGGACACATTTGTTATTAGCACAAATATGGAAGCTGTTGGAGTTAGTGGAAGTTGTATGCAAATTAGTGTGTCAAAAAAACATATATTAGAGGTGACAGTAATGCAAACAGGTGTAAGACGTGTTGTTTTAGTTGGAACTGGATTCGTAGGAATGAGTTTCGCTTACTCAATGTTAAATCAAGGTGGATTAGAAGAATTCGTTTTAGTCGACGTAAACAAAGATAAAGCTGAAGGGGAAGCAATGGATTTATCTCATGGTTTAGCATTCGCCCCAAATAAAATGGATATCTGGGCTGGAACATATGAAGACTGCAAAACTGCAGATGTTGTAGTTATCACTGCAGGTGCTGCTCAAGCTCCAGGGGAAACTCGTTTAGACTTAGTTGAGAAAAACGCAAAAATCATGCGTGGAATCGTTCGCGAAGTTATGAAATCAGGATTCAACGGAATCTTCGTTATTGCAAGTAACCCAGTAGACGTATTAACTTACGTTGCATGGCAAGAATCAGGGTTACCACGTCATCGTGTAATCGGATCAGGAACAACTTTAGATACTGCTCGTTTACGTTATGAAATCGGAAAATACTTAAATGTTGACCCACGTAACGTTCATGGATACATCGTTGGTGAGCACGGAGATACTGAGTTCCCATTATGGTCTCATACAACAGTTGGTGTTCAACCAATCTTAGACGTTGTTGCGAAAAATCCAAAATTCAACAAAGAAGATTTAGAGCAAATCTACGTAAACGTACGTGATGCTGCATATCACATCATTGAACGTAAACGTGCAACTTATTACGGAATCGGTATGGCATTAACTCGTATCGTTAAAGCTATCTTAAGCGACGAAAACAGCTGTTTATCAGTTTCAGCTTACTTAAACGGACAATACGGACAAAATGATGTATTCGTAGGAGTTCCTGCAATCATCAACCGTAACGGAGTTCGTGAAGTATTTGAATTAAACATCACTGAAGAAGAAAAAGAAAAATTAACTAAATCAGTTAATGTATTAAAAGAAACTTTAGCAACTGTTAAATAATTTCTTTTTTCTGTAAGCACTGTGCAAAGCACAGTGCTTTTTCATATATTTTAATTAATATGTAACCGGTTAATATTATAAAATTAAAGGGTTTACAGCTTTTTATTATAATGAGATTATGATAAAATGTATGAGAAAAGATTTTGATAAGATTAAAAAGACGGTACAAGAAAGCGTTTGATTTCACTTGACCGATTAGATAGGAAATATAAGGAGGAATTTTGAAAATGAACAAGTATGTATTTGGAATTGATGTTGGTGGGACGACAATTAAATGTGGTTTATTCTCATCAAAAGGTGAAGTGCTAGAGTCGTGGGAAATTGTTACAAATAAAGCGGATAATGGGGATCATATTATTGCTAATATTGCAGAAACAATCCAAGCAAAATGTGAAGAAAAAGGAATTCAAATTGAAGAAGTTGAAGGAGTTGGAGTAGGTGTTCCAGGTCCAGTTGATAACAATGGAGTTGTTAAAGTTGCTGTTAACTTAGGATGGTCAGAGCGTGATGTTAAATCTGAGTTAGAATCATTAGTTAAAGTTCCAGTAGCAGTCGGAAATGACGCGAATGTTGCGGCATTAGGTGAGTTATGGTTAGGAGCTGCAGCAGGTTCACATGATGCCATTATGTTCACTTTAGGAACTGGTGTTGGTGGCGGAGTTATCGTAGATGGTAAAGTCGTTGCCGGTGTTCATGGTGCTGGTGGAGAAATCGGACATTTAGCTGTTGTATTAGAGGATGGAAATCAATGTAACTGTGGTAAAAAAGGATGCTTAGAAACAGTAGCATCAGCGACAGGAATTGTTCGTGAAACTGAAAAGTACTTAGCAGCATGTGATGAAGCTTCTTCATTACGTAGCTTAGAAAAAATCGAAGCAAAAGATGTTTTTGATGCAGCTAAAGCAGGAGATGCAGTTGGATTAAAAATGGTTGATCAATTAGGGCGTTATATCGGTTTAGCAGCTGCTAACTTAGCTGCAACGACAGATCCACAAAAAATTATCATCGGTGGTGGAGTCTCTAAAGCAGGAGATATCTTAATTGATACAATCGTGAAACATTATCAAAACTATGCATTTAGTGCAGTTCGCCAAACAGAGTTCGTTTTAGCCGAGTTAGGAAACGACGCTGGAATCGTTGGTTCAGCTTATTTAGCAAAAACAGTTTAATGAAATAAAAAAGCACCCTTTTTGAGGGTGCTTTAAGTCGTATTAGAGGTGATGAGTGTGAAAGTCTATCCATTAGTTTTAGGACCTGTACAAACGTCTTGTTATATCATTTCAAATCATGAAAGAGCAGTTGTTGTTGATCCAGCGGCTAATGCTAATCAAATTATTCAATATTTAGGAATGAAAAAATTAAAATTAGAGGCGATTTTTTTAACACATGGACATTTTGATCATATTGGTGCAGTAAATGAGTTAGTAGAAAAATATCAAGTGCCAATTTACGCGCATAAAAAGGAAAAAGAATATTTTGAGAAACCTGAAGTGAATTTATCGCCGATGATTTATGAGCGTCTCATTTTAAATCCTGATTTTGAGTATCGTTTTGTAAGTGATGAAGAGAGCATTGAGTGTTTAGAAACAAAAATAAAAGTTTTTCATGTTCCAGGTCATACAACAGGAAGCTTATGCTATTATTTTGAAGAAGATGAGATGGTCTTTACAGGAGATACATTATTTAAGCAGTCAATCGGACGTACTGACTTTATTTACGGAAATCATGAGCAATTAGTGACAGGGATTAGACGTAAATTATTAACGTTGCCAGGACAGACACTTGTTTATCCAGGGCACGGAGAATGTACAACAATTGAGGAAGAATCAAAACATAATCCATTTTTAGCTTAGAACGTCATGTAATCGTTTGATTACATGACTTTTTTTATACTCAGAACATAATAAAAGAAGGATTAATCTCCTTCTTTTATTGATTCATTTGATTTTTAATTTGTTCAACCACCTCTGCTACAGTTAAGTGATCCGTCTTAACCGTTATATGGGCGCAGTCACGATAAAAGTTTTCACGCGCTTTATATAAAGAAGTTAGTTTGGTTTCGATCATCTCATTTTGTAACAAAGGACGATTATTAATATCAAGTCGTTTTATTAGTGTGGTAATCTCAGTTTCTAAAAAAATAACTAGTGTGTGTTCAGTTAATAGTTGGCGATTTTCTTGACGAACGATGATACCACCTCCGGTAGAGATTACGCCTGGATGATTGATTAGTTGTTGTAGGGCATTTGTTTCACAATCACGAAAATAAGATTCACCTTGTGTTTCGAAAATGGAAGAAATGCTTTGGTGTTTTGTGTTTTCAATATACAAATCGGTATCAACCCACGATAAATTTAAGTCCATTGCTAATTTTTTCCCAATAGTTGTTTTTCCACTTCCCATCATCCCAATTAAGACGATTGGCCTCATGCATCTCACCTCTATTTTAAAAGATATGTTTGTTGCTTTTTATTGTATTCAACAGTTCCTTGTCCTAAATATTCATTATAAAGAAATTTATAGGTCACATCAAGTTTTTCATATCCATTTGAATACGTAAAAATAGCTGTGGTTCCGTTGTGTAAGGTAATTTTTTTTGATGGCATGTTATTGCTTGGGGTAAAATTAGCATCAGATAATTCATCTATGATAGTCGCTAGACATTCTTTTTCAAGGATGGATAGTATGAAATGCTGTTGCTCGAGTTCATAAGTCCGAACCTGGTTTTCGATTCGATAAGCGAAATGGAGTAGGAGAAGGGCGATAATAAAACTGATAGCCAATGTCAATGGAAGAATCATCCCTTGTTCATTCTTCATCTAACCCCTCCTGTAAAATTTCAATTAATTGTGCTTCATCTAACTCATCCTGTATGGTATCATTTAAGTTTTCTTCATTTAACTCCTCAGAGGTTGTTTCATATGATTGTATCAATTGTAACGGGAATAAAGACGAGGAGAGGTAAATGGTATATTGATTACCATTTGAGGTGTGTAAAGTGAGGGTAACCGATTGGTTATGATGAAGGGTAGTGGTAAGTTTGTCACAGTGATAGAGAGCGACTTCCCCTCCTTTTCCCCCTACTTGACGCATGAGACGATGATTGGAGATGTAATAGGTTGGGACGGTTCCGTTGGCTAAGTGAATTTGAAATTGAGAGGACGTATTGGAAAAATGATTCGCACGTTTGGCTTCCTTTTGAAGTTGAGTGCGAAGTACACTAATTTCTTGTTGCGTGACTTGATTTAGATCGGCTTGATAGAAGTTAATGAGTGGAAGGAGTTGGGTTATTAAGAGAACGAGTAAGGCGGTGATGGACAATGCGATGAGATGTTCAACGAGTAGAAAGCCGTGATTAGAAAGTTTAAAAACAGATCGTTTTATCAGTAAAATCACCTCGTTTATACGTTGCGCAAAGTTTAGCATCTTTTTGGATGACGGTATATGAAATAGGGTTAACAAACTCTAGAGGAAAGTCATAGGCAGTTTGATAAAAGAATGATTGATCTTTAAGTTCGTAAAGTTTATAGTAGATGGCTTGTTCTATTTCAAGTTGTTGTTGGATTTGAAGCAAAGTGGGGAGGGTTTTGACTAGCGTGATTCCGATTGTGGTTAAGATAATAAGTCCAATGAGACATTCTGTGAGGATATATCCCTGCTGATTAATTGGCTTCACGAATATCGATTCCTCCTGTTCCAATCGAAAAAACAATATTTTTTTTGAAATGTTCACTTTGAATGGTTATTGTCTTCCCATTCGAGACATGACCGAGGTTATTAAAGGTGAGGTCCGTCGTATTAGCACTCACAGATGGAATACTAATGCCTGGTGGAAATTGACGCTTTATTTTTATTTTGGAGTTATTTTGAATGATGACATAATAGTTTTGTTTATGAAAGATTCGAATGGATAAAGTGCTGCCTTGAATGGGCATCATATTATACTCTCTGACATAATGCAAATCTGATTGAAGGACTGAAGTGGCTTGATTGAGCTTCATATGATCATAAAGCTTGATGAAAGTTGGGGCACTCAAAAGATAAATTATTCCTGTGATAGTTAGAGCCAGAAGGGCTTCAATGAGAGTAAATGCTTTTTGATTGTTAAACATTATTCAAAATCGGGAATAGTATAATCATTACCACAGACTTTTTTTCCATCAGCTTCATTAATCCCCTCATTAGTACTAAGTCCTAAAAGTTTATTTGAGGTTTGTTTAGCCCTCACTGATGATTGGAAAGCTTCGCATCCTGTTTCATTAGCTTTTGTAAGGGCAGCACTTGCCTGTGGGAATGCTAGTACCACTAATATTCCAACGATAATCATGACAATAAGCATTTCAATTAAAGTGAAAAATAAAAACCAATCATAAATAAACGTTGGTATTACGATATTCTATTTTCTTTATAAAGGTGTAAAAATGGCTATTTGCCACCAATTTGCCACTATAAATTTTTGTTGGTGGCAAAAGTGCTATTTCTAACTAAGAAGTTTTTCAAATTTATCAACTGAATCATCTTCCATTTCTTTGGTTACATGACTGTAGATATTCAATGTAGTATTAATATTAGCATGACCTAAACGTTCTTGGATAACTTTAGGATTTACTCCCGCTTCTAATAGTAGTGTAGCGTGTGTATGGCGTAAATCATGGAATCTAACAGCGAAAGGAACATGTTTGTTTATAAAGTGCCTAAAAGATGATGTAAAACTATTATTAGGCGATATTGGACTTCCATCATCTCTACAATAAACAAAATCTGCTTGGCTATAGTAGTAATCACCATAGATTTTTTGCATTTCTTTTTGATGATCTTTATAGAGTTTCAATGTGTCTATAATCTCTTTTGTCATCTTTAATGTTCGTACACTGGACTCTGTTTTAGGACTCGTCAATAATAACCCTTTTGTTTTGCTATCTGTTAAAATTTTATCGACAGTTAATGTTTTCTTTTTGAAATCAATATTATCCCATGTAAGGCCTAATACTTCACTACGACGTAATCCCATTTGTAATGAAATGAGAATCGGTAAATAATACCTAGTGCCTTTAGAGATATCCAATAAAGTATCAATTTCATCTTTAGTTAAAGCTTTTTTATCTTGTACCCGCTTCGAGCTATAAGCTTTGGAATTTAACTTAACTGTACTCATTGGGTTGAAGTGAATAATTCCATCACGAATAGCAGCATTGAAAATATTATTTAGGATGTTTTTTATACTGCCAACATAAGAAGAGGAATAAAGTTCTTGTTTCTTGGTTAAAAATTTATAAAGAATAACATGATTAATGTCAGTTAGTTTTAAGTAGCCTATTTCCTTTTTTATATGCTGTTCAGTAACGGAGCTATAAAGCTCTACCGATTTGGATTTTAATCGTTTTGCTCCTTCGTTATCTAACCAGTAAATGATATAATCATAGAGGGTGTAAGAATTAAATTGTTTAACTATATTATTTTTATCGTAAAGGTGCAATGCTTCCCTTAGAGCAGCTTCAGCTTCTCTTTTGGTAGCAAAGCCACCTTTTTCTTTTTTCTTATATTTTCCGTCTTGCTTATAGGTGAAGTAGTAGCTCCACTTCTCACCACGTTTGCGTACTGATCCTTTCATGTTATCACCTCAATTTTATATCTTTAGAAAACAGGATAGAGCGATTCTTTTGAAGTAATTGCTTTATCCTGTTTTTATTATTCAATTTCGCTCACATATTCTTGTAATGCTGTTATAAATCCTTGGACTCTTCCTAATAACCTAAATTGTTTGATTTCTTCTTCAAAAAATACTATTGGTTGTATCGTTTTATCGGTACTGTTGGGAGTTAGAACAATTGTATCTCCGTGTTTAGAATAATGTCTAAAAATGACTTTGTTATTTTTATCGATAGTCATAATCAGATTACCATTTTCCAAGATTTTTTCATCTCCAATATTTCCGAAAATCTCTACTATAGCATACATCCCATGAGGTGCTATTTTATCTATACCATTATCGCGGATACGGACTCCAACTAATTCTATATCTGGGATTATCAAAAAATAGGGATTAACAAACTCTGTACGATATCGAAGCTCAATTATTTCATTATCTAGAGAAACAATGAATTGAAACTTTTCGTTAGGATTTGGATATTTTAAGTCTAATTCTGCTGTTCTTTCTTTTAGAGTAGTGTTTCCTAAAAAATTAACTTCATCGTACAAGCGTAATGCAAATGTGTTTTTATCGTTACTATTATCTTCAAAGATATAAGAACCGTCAATAATTTCGATTAACTGCTCTAAAGGAATGTTCAATATTTTTGAAAAATCTTTTAATTTTTCTACATCAAGCGACTTCACTTCTCCATCCTCGTATCTTTTGACTGTAGTTTCGTGAACTCCCATTAATTCAGCTACTTTTGCTCGAGATAGTTTTTTTCTTCTTCTTGCCGTGTATAGCCTCTTTCCTATTGTTTTATTTGCATCGGATGTCATAACTTCTCCTCCTTTTTCCGCTAATAGTATCATACAGTTAACTGATGTGATACGCAAGAAAAATTAAGTTAAAAAATAAAAAACTTGCGAAAAAGGTTGAAAAAACAAAAAAATAAGTGTAATATAGCATTATAAACTTGCGAAAACGCAAGTAAAAGGAGGTGTATTATGAATAAAAATAAATTAAAGGGGAAAATTGTCGAGTGTGGTTTTACTTATAAAAAAATGGCTAATTTTTTAGGGGTTAGTGAGACGACGTTTACAGCTAAAATTAATGGAAAAACGAAATTTAGTATTGACGAAGCAAAGGAGTTAAGTTCTAGATTGTGTTTAAATGAAGATGAAATATTAAAAATTTTTTTTGATAAAAAACTTGCGAAAACGCAATGAGATAAAGTTTGATATTTCTTTTTTTGATAAAAAACTTGCGAAAACGCAATTTATTGTTTTTGATTAAAGAAAATTAGAGTTGTATTACTTGTAAAATTAGGAGGAAAAGGAAATGAGTCAAATTAAATTAAATATCTCTCAATCGAGAGGGTATGAAGCGTACCAATTAACTCAATCAAAGGCATATCGTAATTTGTTTGTGACACTCAAATTGAGGTTAAAGTTACGTTATCAAGAGATGGATCAGTGGAGACAACAGATTAAAGCTACACAAGAAAACATTGAAACGTTAGAGGGTGAAAAAGCTCAACTCTTGAAAGATAACAACAAAATCTTCAACTGTAATTCGTTATTTACTTTAAAAAAAGAACTATCAACTCATTATGCAACCTTGAGAGAGTTAGAGAACTTAGTAGCGGGAACAGAGGAGAATATCAAAGTTTTAGAGTGTGGTATGTTCGATATGGTCCAGTTAGGTGACAACCATCTAAGTACTCACCAAAAGATACAGTTACTTGGTGGTGGCGTAGATAAGGCACGAGAAATTATTAAAACTCTAATGGAAATGGAGAAACTTTCATCAATCGAAGAGGTAAGGTTTATTGATCTTGTCATGCATCATACGGAGTATCAGTGGAACAAACAAAGGGCAGAATGGTGGATTGATTGTGAGATTTGGGAAATGCCTGTCTTTCAAGCGTGTATGGAGGAAATGATCCGTAGAACGCATGATTACGAAGAACAGACAGGAAGATGTCTTATGACGGAGGTTTTAGAAGAACACGCAAAGGAAAACGGGAAGAAATTAGTCCCGCTACAAACGGAGCATGGAGTCGTTATGACATTTGAGGAGGATATCCAAAGTAAATATGAACGTCATGGGAAAGTTATGAAGTTAAAAAGTGGGGGTTCTGTCACCATCCATAAAAAGACTAATGGCTTTTAAGTGTGTTTTTATCGCCTATAAGATGTTTTGCTATGAGTGGCTATACGAATGTCGAAACATAGATTAAAAGCGAAAAAAGAGGAAAAGAGGTAGGGAAATGAGTCAATTAAGCTTTGAACAGAAAAAAGAAATCATCAATACCATTTATGAATTGAAACAAACACAACCTACAGTCTATGAGGTGGTTAAAGATTTAATCATGAGATTATCGAATCAAAAACCGAAGGAAGTGAACGAACGTGCCAACGATTGATTTAAATGAAGAAGTGAAACGTCAACAAAGGGTATTAGTAGCGGATAAGCTGATGTTGACATTTGAGGAAGCAAGAGAGTTATTAGGAATCGGTAGAAATACCCTGATTGCCTTAACTCAAGCGGGATATATCTGTTATTTGGAGTTAGGTAGTAAACGTTGTTATCCTCGTTGGGCCTTAGATGAATTTACACGTAATTTTATGTTTAAGCGGATTGATCTACAGAGTTTAGAAGTGGCAAACATTGAAAATGACTATGACGAACTGGTTCAACGCTTAAAGCAAGATAACCAAGTGTTAAAAAATAAATTAGAAACTGTAAAGAAAGTATTAGCTTAGTAGCGGGAG
The DNA here is from genome assembly GCF_025594995.1 of Turicibacter sp. GALT-G1. Taxonomy (NCBI): domain Bacteria; kingdom Bacillati; phylum Bacillota; class Erysipelotrichia; order Erysipelotrichales; family Turicibacteraceae; genus Turicibacter; species Turicibacter sp. GALT-G1. The sequence continues at coordinate 56,660 of NZ_JAMQUS010000025.1, read as the reverse complement.
GATAAGAGAAATGAGTCGATTAAAAGAATTATTCAATCAAGGATTTATGAAATTAACAAAAGGTCGTCAGTTAATGTGGGTGGCTTCAGATGAGTTGGTGGTGACAGAAACTTCTTTTAAGAAATTTGTAATTGATTTTGCTAATCACCGTACTAATCCTTTAGAGCAACGTATTCGAGAGTTAGAAGAAATGCGGGAGAATGCTTATCGTTATGGCTATGAAGTAGGATTAAGAAAAAGTTCAGATTATACGTTATTACTTCCGAGTGCGATTAGAGAAGAAAACAAACACTTAACAGAAGTTGTAGGACTAATCGCCAACGAGTTACTTGAACAAGGTGATTCAGAATCTTGTGTATGGTTATTAAAGAAAATCATTCAATGTCGTAGTTTATAGGTGGTGGGAGTATGAATCGTGATTTTAAAGGAATTTGGATTCCAAGAGAGATTTGGTTGAATGAAGATTTAAGTATTACTGAAAAGGTATTGTTAGTGGAAATTGATAGCTTAGATAATGAATCAGGATGTTTTGCGAGTAATGAGTATTTCGCTAAGTTCTTAAAAATTAGTAAAGATAGAGTGTCTAGGTTAATCAGCGGGTTATGTAAAAAAGGTTACTTAACATCGACTATGACTTATAAAGAAGGTTCGAAAGAAATTGATAAACGAGTGCTAAATACACTCATTGGATATAGGCACCCTATCGTTGAAAATACCAATACCTTATCGGTGAAAACACCAAATCCTCCCGTTGAAAATACCAATACCCCTATTGGTGAAAACACCAAGGATAATAATACAGAGTTTAATAATACATTTAATAATACAAGTGATAATAGTCTACTACTACAAGATACTCTAAATAACATGAGTAATAGGGGCGAAAAAAGTCAAACAGTAGTAGATAACATCTATCAGTTTTATCAACAAAATTTTGGAGTCTTAAGTCCTTTGGTTGGTGAGAAGTTAGGTGGATGGGTGAAAGATTTAGGAGAGGAGTTAGTCAAAGAAGCCTTAACTAAAACACTGATGAATGGATCGAGAAGTTTCTCTTATGCAGAAACCATTATGCGAGAGTGGTACAACAAAAACATTAGAACGCTTGAACAAGTTCAGGCTCTAGAGTCAGAGTATCAACGAAGACGACATCAGTTTCCCGCTTCCACCCTGATTAAGTCAGAAGTGACTCCTCGTTTTGGAAATGTTAGAAGGGGGTAACGATGGGAAAGTTTATCGAAGTTGCTGAACAACTAGCCAGTGATAAAGAAGCATTAGAGTATGTCGAGCGTATGGCAAAGTTAAATAGTCCAAATGGAGATATTTACGGTGGAAAGACCGCAGACGAAGTGTTGATTGAGATTGATGCTCAGCGAACGTATAAACCAAGTGGTGCTTATGATTGTCCGATTTGTGGGAATAAAGGCGGAATCGCAACCTACAAAAAAGAAACACGTCAAGTTTGGTGGAAGGCTTGTAGTTGTTTAGAAAATAAAAAGAACCTAGCCAACGTGGAAAAGAGTGGACTAGGTGCATTACTGAACTATCGAGTGAAAGATTTTAAAGCAGAAACGGACTATCAAAAAGCCATGAAAGACATGACCGCTCATTACTTGTATCATGCTAAAAAAGAGTGGTTTGCCTTATTAGGACAATCGGGTAGCGGGAAAACAATGCTATGTAGTGCGATTTGTAATCAACTCTTAAAAACGGGTCATGTGGTGAAGTATCTCATTTGGGGCGAGTTTATGAACGTGTTGAGACATATGAAATACGACGAACAACGAAATGAATACTACACCGCTTATTTAAACGCTGAGGTTCTTTATATTGATGATCTATTCAAAGGCAAAATTACCGATTATGAGCGAGATATTGGGTTTCAGATTATTAACCATCGTTATAATCACAATCTAGTCACGATTATTTCAAGTGAATGGTATATGAGCGATTTAGCACAATTAGATGAAGCGATGGCGAGTCGAATTTACCAACGGGCAACAGAACAATATCTATTTGAGATTGAACGTGGTGAAGGGAAAAATTATCGCCTTAAAGATCAACAATTAACACTAGGAGTTTAAATGTGCATTTTTCGTCGATTTAAGGGGATTTAGAGATGAGGGGTTATCATAACACTTGAATGGAGTTAAAACTCGGAAAAGATAGGAAAGAATTGATTTTAAGACTATGTGAGATAAAAAAGGAGAGGTTAAGTGTGGGAAGTATTCAGATTGAGAGTGTTCTGTTAGTGAGAACGATGGTAAATGGTGTGTTATTTACGAGTGATTTAGTGACACCTTTTGTGGAAATCGCATGGAAGGGAGAAATCAAACAAACGGTGAAGGTAGACTCAAGCGTGAGATTAAAGAGTCAAGGCGATTTAGAGCGTTTTGCGGTGGAGTGGTATTACTTGAATGTGTTGAATCACCGAGTGTTTGGTGGAAGAGAAATTAAAGGATCATATGAAATTGTTTAAAGATTGGAGAGCGTGGAAATGAGTTTAAGTAGTCAAGAGACGAAACAGTTAGTGTTAGATTATCAAGCGGGACAGATTAGTTTTGAAGAATTGCTTCATCCAATGAAATCATTGATTAACGATTGTTATTGGAAGATGGTTAGGGAAAAGAAAGTCTTTGAAACCCATCTTTTAGAACCGGATGAGTTAATGAATTTATGCCAGTTTTCGTTATATAAAGCTGCTATGGAATTTGATGCTTCGAAAGGGTATGCGTTCACCACGTATCTCTACAATACGGTTAAGTTTGGTGTGAGCCATGAGTATCGAAAACGTTTGAGGAGAAAAAGATGTGGGGTGATTGCCTTTAGTTTAGATGATGAAACAGAAGCAGGAGCCAATATCAGTGAAGTGATAGGATATGATGCTTTTAGAGATGTTGAGGATCAAGAGTTTTTTGAGTTTGTTCAAGATGAAATGAAGCGATTGAATTTTGAACCCGAAGTACAGAAAATCATTTATCTTCACTTAACAACAGGAGAAGCACTGGTTCGATTAGGTGAACGCTACGGAGTCGCTCAAGTGACGGGAAGTCGGCGATTGAAAAAATTGAGAGAGTCTTTGAAACAATATTATGTCACAGAAAAATGTGCATAGAAAAAGAGCATAAACAGCGGGATGTTTATGCTCAAATAGTGATTTTAAAATATTGGAAATGAGTCATCTACTATTATACAGGATAGGCAAATGGATGGCAATTCATTTCGTGAAAAGGTGACTTGATTTCCAAAAAAGAAAGGAGAGTTAGCGTGGAGGAAATCAAACGAGAGTTAGTGGAACTCGTTCAATCGATAGATGATATGAGAACCTTGCTTAAAATTAGAAGCTTTCTGATAGCAATTAATGAGTGCCTCGCAAAGCGTGTCTAGTGTGATAGAGGAATAAACAGTATTAAAGAAATGAATTCAAGAGAGATAGGAGAAATGAAAATAATGATGACATATCAAACATTAACAGTAGCACACGAAGGGTTTATTTTTGACTATACGGTAGATATCGGATGTGACGTGCAAGTTTATCATGAGAGTGGAGATGGAAAAGTGTTTATTGAGAGTCTTGGAATTGAAAAAGAGTTCACATCGATTGAGGATTTAGAATCTTTTGCATTGAATTGGTATCGAAGTCGTGTGGATGTCGATAAAGTGAAGTGCATTTTTATGGAAGATGGGAAATTGACAATGGCGGTAGGAAAGGATTTAAAGTTCCAACAACGAGTCCTAGAGGTAGAAGGGTATCGTGAAGCAACGATTGAGGTTTATCATGTGGATCCAAGTGGAGAAGTAACATGGCTAGATGATATTAACCTAGAAGAGGTGGTAACCTACGAATCGTATGGGATTATGTCTGACTTAGTGGATGGTTGGATGATGACAAAAGAAGCGGTGGAGAAATACCAACAGTTAAAGTATCAAGGTGAGGAAAAGTAAAGGAGCAAGAAATGAATAATTTAAACATGACATCGTTCTACTCGCAAAGGCACGAACGAACAGAGATCAAAACAATCTCATCAACAGAAGTTGCTGAAATGTTAGGAAAGGAACATAAGTATGTGTTAAGGGATATAGAAGGCACAGATGAAGTAGTAGGAATAATCCCAACTTTGGAAAGTGCAAACTTGCACTCTCAAAATTATTTCATACCATCAACTTATAAAGCAGGTACAAGAGAATATAAATGTTACTTAGTAACCAAAATGGGTTGTGAATTATTGGGCAATAAGCAACAAGGTGAAAAAGGAATATTGTTTACAGCCAAGTATGTAGAAAGATTTAATCAAATGGAGAAAGCAATCCAAGAACGCGATGAAAAAGCTAGTTTGCTACTTGCTATTTACGAAGGTGGACAACTGGGGGTATCTGCTAGTAAGCAGTTGGTTAAAATTGAAACGAAGGAGCTGCAAGAGCAAATAGAAGAACAGGCTCCTAAAGTTGCTTTTGCAGAAGCAGTTGGAGAATGTTCGACACTCATTTCGATTGCAGAATTAGCAACTCTTATTAGTCAAAATGGAGTGGATATAGGAAGAAATCGTTTATTTGATTGGTTAAGAGCTAATGGTTATTTAGTGAAACAAAACGGCCCACGTCGTAATCTCCCCACTCAACGGGCGATTGATTTAGGGGTTTTGAAAATGATAGAAGATCCCGCTAAGGATTATCATGGGAATCCGGTGATTAATAAAGTGACCATGGTAACACCGAAAGGACAACAATATTTTTTAAAGAAGTTCTTATTCGAACACAAGAAGGGAGCGTAGGTGCTGATGGTTAAGCCTAGAAATATTTTAAGTTCAGTGATATCAGTGACTTTAGTAGGATGGATTTTCGACTGTTTTGGATATCAGTTAGGCGTTTTAGTTTGTTTGAGTGTAGCTTTGGTTTTATGGATTGTATCGGGTGGTTTAGGGAAAGTTGCTAAAGTCATGAGTGCGACTGCTGAACAATTACAAAAGAAATAAAAAGAGCAACGAAGGGGTGTAGGAAACTACACTCTTTCTGAATAAAGGAGTCGAGTGATAGTGAAGAATCATCATACAGTAGGATTAACTATATTAACGAAATTAGGAACAATCGGACAGAGTTTATTGACAATGATGGGATTCTATTATGTTTGGATTCAAGATATTCATCAAGGGTTTTTGATGTTTTTATTAGCGGTTGGATTCTGGAGTCTAAAAATTCAAGCGAATGAAAGGTTATCTAGGCAAGTGTAAGGAGTCAGGAGAGATGCAAGGAGAAGCAAGTTATATTTGTAAGCGAGCGGTTGAGGTGTTTGGAAAAGAGACTCAACTTCTCATGTATTTTGAGGAAGCGGGAGAATTGGCTCAAGCCATTTCAAAGGATAAGCGTGGGTTTGGCAGTAAAGATAACATAGCTGAGGAAATTGCAGATGTGGAGGTCATGTTAGAGCAATTAAAACATATTTATAAGTGCCATCATGTCGTGGAGCGAATGAAGCAGCAGAAAATCGTGAGATTAAGTTCAAGAATTGAACAACGACTTAAGCAACAAAAGGAGATGAAGATGCAGCATGGTGAGAGATAGACGAGGCAAAGAAATGACAGCAGAGATGTTTTTTCAAAAGTACGTGCGAAATCAAGAGAAGTTAAAAGAGCTAGAATATCAATTTGCACGATTAGATGATGATATCATTCATACCAGCTACTTTAGACAAGACAAGGTACAAACAACTTTGCATAATCGTTTAGATGAACGAATGTATAATCGTGAAGAGATGAGAGCAAGACTCAATAATGAGATCCAATGGACTAAGTTTGAGATTGAAAGTGCGGAGATTCTCATGAGTCATATCGGGGATAAAGATCGCTATCGAATCTCTTATTTAAAGAGGCGTTATCTTGAGAAACATAGTATCAGTAAGATTGCACGTGATTTTGGAGTGTCTGATAGCAAGATTAGAAGGGTGATGAAAGAAACAGAAGAATTACTATGTTATTTGGCGAAGTAAAGTATTGAGGGGTGATAGAAATAGAATAATCTTTATAGGTATAGGATAGAGTTCTTTTCTGTCATATCTTTATAATACCAAGACAAAATACGACAATTTTTTTCGCAGAAATATGCTATCAAATAGTGTGAAATAGGTAAATTTGTAAGAAGTGTTTCTATAGGAGGGGATAAAATGGATACTTATTTATCTACTTCACATAATAGAAAAAAATATTTCAATCCCTATAATGATGGGATTCAATTAAGTGTTTATGAGTTGAAAAATGGACTCCCAACAGGGTATAAAGTATATGTTGATGATGACCAAGTTGCTACAATAGAGTTTAGAAATCAAGAATGGATTGCCGGGATTTTAATAGGATTTAGTATTAAGGTACGAACTTTTAGGGATTTTGAATTGGCCTATCAATGGATTAAAAGTAATGTGACTTAATTTTATAATGGTTCACAGAAATATAATAAAACACACTTCCCATCGATACAGGAAGTGTGTTTTTATTAGTCATTTACTTTATAGAGAGATTTCGTGGCCAGATATCCAAACAGCATATTAAAAATCACACAATGGCGTTCAGTCCCTAGATAGGGAGACCAAAGTCCCCAAGGGAGATTTGCGATTAGAAAAGTGGGTAAGGCTAATAAAAAGAATGAGTATTTCTTTACTTGCCACATTCCTGATTTTTTTCTTTCAGATAATAGATGATCCACTCCAAAACAAGCACCCATGACACCATAGCCTAAGATGTAAGTTAGAAAAATAGGGATATTCCAAAGCAATGAGGGAGAGATCTCTTTCCAAGCGTTTAGGCTAATAAGTGAAAATTCTGTTAAGATATAAACACAGATAATCGTAATCAGAAAGAAATATTTTTTTATGATCGTTATTAGTTTAATCATGACTCGTACCTCCAATATTTTCAGAGGACATTATACTAAAATCTTCTTTTATTGACAAATGAATCAAGAAATTTTCATTAGTAACGTTACCTTTGTTTAATGGTAACGCACCATTGGAGCGCTCCCTTTGAATGGGTACGGAAAAATGACGTATCTTTAATCTAAAACTGTTGATTTAACGGGTTAAAACGCAAGGGAGAGTGTGGTAAATTGTTGTCATCTTTTTATAGGAACATGCTAGGAAATGCTAGAGTAAAAAGGAGCGCAAGAACCTAGCAAAACCTAACATTAAAAATGGTATGAACACGATGATATGACTGTGAAATACGCGTCTTTTCAATGTAGTACTTTAACGGAGTACTGCAATAAAAATACGGAGTACTCCAATGGTGTTAGTGTGCTTAAAATAGCGACGAATCAAGGGTGAGAAATTGTTGGAAATAAACCAAATACAAACTAAATATGTACCGAAATAGCAAGGAATTACAGAGGTTAGAAGCTACGCAGAATAGACATTTAACATGTTAAGAAATGTTAAGGTGCATGTTGCAAAATGTTGCCGATTTTAGTGAGGTGGAATGCCTATAAACGTTGATATTACTGCCTAAGGAAGCCTAAGATTTTATCAGAGTTTTATTGGGAGTTATATGGTCGTTATTGCCGACTGTTGGCGAGAATCCATGCACTTTATTTGCACTATTAATGCACCCTTTTTGAGCTTTTTGTGTGCATACAAAATACTAAAAAGTATGCAACGAATAATACGGTAAAAACAAGGGATAGAGCGTTATAAATCGCAGTGGGAAAGGAAAGGTGCGAACCTAGTAAAACCTAGTCATTAATGTAGTATTGGGATGAATGATTTGCAAAGAGAAGCTAGACAAAACTAGATATTTAACATGTTAGAGATCGCTTGGATTGTAGCATTTTTCAATGCTATATGCTAACAAATGCTAACATCACACATTGAGAAATACTAAGGAATGCTAAGGTTATGGGGAAATCCGCAGTCGGTAATACCGACCACGAACGATACGCACCGTTGACGCTAAGCTCGGAGGCTGAAGGTCATCAGTATCAAAACCAAAGATTCGGTTATGACTCTAACTATTTATGAAGCGGGATTGTAGTTGATGATCGGAGAGGTTAGACAAGCTATTCCACGTTAAACTACCTCACAAAACCTCACTTAGAACCTTACAAAACCTTACATTTTGCTTTAGAGAACGGAAATTTCCGCTTTCAGATACAGTAGGAAGTTATTCAAGATATTAATTCAAATGCATACACACTTTATCGCCTTGTGGTGAAATTTTACAAATATATTTTTCTGTGATAATATGTTAAATATTAACAAATATAGGGAGTGGGTTTATAATGAAAAAGATATTCTTGTTTATTGCCATGTTATCACTATTAATAACAGGGTGTTCGAATGTGAACAAAGATGCTGTAAATTCTATTGAAAAAGTTGTATCTGGTTTTTTTAGTGACACAAGTAACATTGAACTCACTGATAATCCACAGGTGGAGAGTTTACAATCGTATTTTACATTAGATAGTGATGTTAAAGAAGGTTTAGTTGAGTATTTTATGGTTTCTTTACCTGAGAGACAGAAAGAAGTATTAGTCTATGTGGGGGACGTGACAAAAGTAGAATTAGTGGAAGGTATGTATAAGACAGAGGTAAATGTAGATGTTACATCTAAAGAAAAAGATACTGTTCTCTTTCAAACAAGATTGAATCTTTACTTAGAAGATGAAGATGGTCAAATGAAGATAAAAACCGCAGATTATGGGGGTTAAAAGACTATAAAAAAGACTTTAGGTATTCTAAAGTCTTTTTTATATATAATAACAACACAGAAATCTAACAGAGCCTTTCCTAAAAGGTTGCAGTTTTATTCTTTTAATAATGAGGCGCTAAATATAAGTGGTATCAGTGTTTATATCCATTTTATAGAGGTGCAACCGGGGATGCAAAAAGATGTTCATAAATAAGGGGGTTGCATTGCAAAAGGTTGCAGTAAAATTACCGATGAAACATATTCACGCGAAGAATGTGTTTTCTAAAACAGGTGGATGATAGCAATCTGTCGCTAAAAATTCAATAGGATATCTAAAGCTGATTTACATAGTATGTAATTTAGGTCTAAGAAAAGGTAGCAAGTAATGTTTGTGCCCTTGGTAGTGTGTAAGGAAAAGAATATGGGCTAACGAAACGTTAGGGTGAAGGGGTCGTGAAACACGAGGGGGTTATATCGCACTCATATTAGAAATCGTAAAATGCGATTTGTATATTATGGGGAGGGTAATCCTCTTTTTTTAGTAGAGGGGTAACCAGTGTAAAAGGGAGAGATTTAAGTAAATTTTTTCCCGAAAATGAGATTTTTACCCTAATAGGCTTTTTTAGGGCGGAAACGAAGTGAGGGATCGACCGGAATGACACCAAGTTGTATAGATCAGCGACTTTTAGGCACTCCCCCCATAGGAAAACATTACACACGCTTTTAGAGACCGTTGGTGTGAGAGTTTCGTAACACACACGCCTCGCGCACGAGCCCCCCCCCTCCCTAAATCAGACGTATTTATTCTAACTGACGTAAAAATAAACGTGAGTGGTTAATAAAAAAAGCTCCCCTTTTAAAAGGGAAGCGAACATTTAGATGCCCATAAAAAGGGCAACTCAATTATGCAAAACATGCACATTTGAAACTCAGTTCTAACTCCTGGTTATAGCCAAAAATTCAGATGTATGTAGAGTATACAGCCGAAATCGGGTGTCCTTTTGAGGGATATATAAATCCAATTCGTATATCACGACCCTTTTGAAGAGGTCGTTTTGAATGATTATATCTCTCTAAAGTCGGCGAAATCGACATTAGAATTTCGCATATGCATATTTTACGCAGCTGAAATATAAACACTTGATCTCCAAAAGGTGATGAGTGACAATCACCACACAAAACGGTTATACGTGCGGCGTATAGCGACATAGCAAGCGGAACCCTGTAGCGGCTGAATAATTCTAAACTGGAATTATTAGAAGAGGTGTTCGTATGTCCTTTTACCGGAAATCTGATTGTGTGTTTGCTCTCATCCATTTTATGTTATAATTGAGTTGATTAGAGCGTTCATATATTTTTAAGACCTGTTACTGCAGGTCTTTTTTGTGTTTAAAGCCACTATGCCTATTGTCGAGATTACCGACTTTAAAAGTATGTGACATGATCTACATCATTAACTGACCACAAAATTGTGGTGAGTGGAGAACTACTGGAAGACTTTTTGCGAGTTTACCTCTTTAAAGGGGAAAACCTAAGTAAGTCAATTTCAGCTTCGTTGATATTCAAAAAGCTCGCTTTTAAAGGCGAGCTTTAATGATATTGATTCAGTATCGTTCATCGTGATACCTAAATTGAAGTTTAATTCCCGCTTCCTTTTTAAAAGTGAGGCAAAAGAGTTGATTAGACATTGGGAGTATGTGTTTAGAGTTAATGTGTGAGTTATTAAAAGGCATACCTTATAAAAAAAATCGCCAAAAGCTCGCTTATATGAGTTGTTTTAGATTAATTAGTACAATTTTAAGGGGAGCAATAAAAAACGTCTTAGAGAGAGAAAGAGAGTGGAATGAAAGAGGGGAGATCTTCCCCATAGAAAATACAGAATTTAGTAGATTAACAAGAATAGACTTTTGGTGCCGAAAGTTGTCAAAATGAAAATTCATAAAGGAATTTATATAAAAAAACTAGTGCAAAATGCAATAACTTAACATTGAAATCCCAAAAGGATTTGCTAGATTTATGACTTTACTATTCTATTTTTTATAAAGTTAGGAAATCAGTTTTATATGATAGTATCGAACATATATTTGAGAACGTTTAAAAGCGTCTTTTTAAAGAAATAAAACCTTTTTTTGTAAAAATAAACATTTTATTGTAAAATAAAAGAAATCATCATACTTCGACAAAATGGATGATTTCTTTAGTGATATAGTAAGTTTTAAGTAATACCTTCTTATTATATCATATTAATTTATTCTTAGTATAGATATTTTAGGAAGGGAAATGATTATGGAGTTACAAGAGTATAAGAAAATGTTGATTAATACTGTTTTAGAACACTATCCTGTCTATCTTCAATCTAAATTATTAAAGTATATGACTAAGGATGATAGAGTCATAAATGATAGACGTAAGATAAAACCTGGGCAAGGCTCTTTATTAAGTATTGATGTAACTGGGATAGAGGGAGTAGGAAATAAACTATGTCATCTGTTAGATCATGCGGAAGAGGGGTTATATGCAAAAATATATAAATATGTAGAGGAATTTGAATTTGTTAAAGGCTATCGTTACGCATGTATTTTTGAGTATAAGGAAGATCTTGATATCGATATGATTAGTTCATTCGATTCATCACATATACAATTATATTATCATGATAACGACAAGTATGATTGTATGTGGAGGACTGGAAGCTGGATTCCGACAGTTAATCTAGAGAAAGATAGAGTTTTATTTAAGTATTCAGTCACGTTAGATAATAGAGAGGGAGATAAAATTAAATATGTAGTATTAGTGGTAATGGAGCTAAATTCAAAGCGAGTCAGTATTTACTTTGATTCAGTAGCATCAGAGTATAAGAATCCTGTAAAAGATTTTTATGCAGTAATGTTAGATACTATTAAAAGGAATTTTGAAAAGTTAATTGGTATAAATTTATTGACTATTGATTTTAAAGCTATTATTTATTATATTCAGTATTTGCAGAATAACAATGTCCACCTTTCGGAAAATATAAAAGTTTCTGCTCAAAAAATGAAGAGAGATGGAACTGTTTCTTATTTAGAAGCTAAGAAGGATAGTGAGGAAGAGCCTACTATACCTATATTAGGTGAGTTAAAAGAATGGCTAAGAGAAAGGGATTATTTATTTGAAGTAAACGAGGAAACTAGGAGAATAAAAGAGGAATTGAGTAATTTTATAGAGGAAATTGAGCAAACCTCTGATTATCCTAAAGTACAAATTCGATTCAGAGACAAAGGATTTCATTTAGAAATGACACATGCGTATAAAAATTATGAGTATTCTGTATTTAAAATTGATGGTAATTTATCTGATGACAGGGAGTTGATAGAGTATGCAAAAGCGTGTTTGGACAAGTATTATAGAGAACTTGAAGCAAGAACATGAATTGACTGATTATCAATTAAATGTATTATCAACTCAACTAAAATTATTAAAAAATAATAAAATTATTTATCCCGGTCATTGGAAGTCGTTATTAAATGTGAAAATGGAACAAGCATACGAGATACTGGAATTGATAAAGGCTATGGGATATTTAGAGGTCGTTTACGAGATAAAGTGTTCAAGGTGTCATCAAGAGGGGATTATAATTAGAAATATAAGAGAATTTGAAAAGTATAGTGTTTGTGATATTTGTAATAAAGAATTGAATTTTATGGATAATACGATTCGGATTTTTATGGTGATTAATAGTGATTGAGAATAAAGGAATGACCCCAAGAGAATATTACTCTCGCGAAAGTGCTAAAGCAGTAGAAACATACAAAGAAATAATACAGTGGTCTGAAGCTGAGTTTGAAGCTTTCGAAAATGTATTGGATGAATTACGGAAGGTAAATGATAGAGGTATAAAAGGAAAGAATAATCCCACTGGAGTTACAACTAAAGAAAAGGGAGATGCATTAGAAAATGTAGTTCGATTTATTATCGAGAGTACTTCATTTTTTGAGATGCACGGAAATATACGAACTGATACAAATGAAGTAGATCAAGTTGTGATATTTTCAAAGCGTGGGAAACAAATATTAGAGGATGCGAAGATCGCTAGGGGAATTATCCCAATTCCGATAGATATGTTTATTTGTGAATGTAAAAATTATAAAGATAGAGTTGGTGTTACATGGATAGGCAAGTTTTATGGTCTTTTAACTGCTTGTTCAAGTAATTTTGGAATTTTATTTACAACAGAAGGGATAACAGGGGATGATGAATATTGGATAGAAGCTAAGGGGCTTTTAAGAACATTTCATCTGATTGAAAAGTTAAGAAATAATACAAATTTTTGCATAATTGAATTTAATATGAATGATTTTGAAAAGATTTCTAAAGAAAAGTTGAATTTTTTTGATCTAGTAGAAGCAAAGATTAACGGAGTACGCATGGGAGCTTCGTATGAACAATTTTTAAAAGATTGTAATCACAAAAACGAACAGAAGATTATGCAACTTATGGAAACATTGAGATAATGTTTAAATTTTGTTATAAGTAATGAATGATAATGAAAGTAAGGAGAGTGGTTAGAATGGAGAATGAGCAAGATTTAGTAAATCAAAATCAAACGGCTATAGAAGAGTATTTTGACATTGTGAAGAGTGAATATGACAATGAGCGTAATAAGAAACAAAGTTTTGAAAATCGGGCAGGCCTTCTTTTGGCATTAATAGCAGCTTTCTGTGCTTTTATTTTAGAAAATGTAAAAATTGTTGAAGTTTTGAGCTTGATGAATAGTACTGTAGTGTTTTTCGGAGGAATTAAGATAATATCAGGAGTAGTTGTTTATATAGGAATCGCAGTGACACTGATTAATATATTTAAGGTTATTAACGTAAAGAAGCATGATAATTTTGAGGTGAAAGATATAAATGAGGTTCTTCTGGTGGAACCTCGAATTATTGCATTGTGTAAAATTATTTTTACGTATAGAGATATAATAATTCAACACCGTACGCTAAATGAAGAAAGAGCGAAAAATTTCCGTAATGCAGTATATGGTGTTTCGGTGATGATGCTTTTTACAGTTTTATATTTAGCTATTCCATGTTAAGGAGGTGATGATATGAGTAATAATCCTAAAGAAGCGGTTGTTGATATTTCTAAACTAATGAAAAAAGATATAGGATCTATAGCTGGAGTTGAAAAAGCAGAAGTAAGTAATTTTGGTAATATGAAGGTTAGACTAGACGAAGGAGCTAGAATGATTCATCAAGCGAATTTTTCAGCTGAAAAGCATGATAACGAAGAACAGTGATATTGAATTTAAAAGAGAAAAAAGAGGGTTCATCATAAGACGTTCCCTCTTTCTTTTACTTAAAATGTATCACAAACTAGATCGCTGATTTCTTTTTGCAATTCTTTGTTGCCATACCATTCTAACTGATCATAGAGATACCTCATATCTATGGTACAATTAATCAGCAAATAAAGCTCTGCAATTTCAACGATCTCTTCAAAAGGGACGTCACATTTAATCGCTAATTCTTGTAGCGGGAGCTGGTGTTTTGATAACCATTCGTTGATAATATCGTTACTCATATTTTCATCTCTCCATTTTCTTTATTTGCCACCATCTTGCCACCAATATAAAAAATACGGTGCGAGAACATCTATAAACATAAAAGAAACATTTTAGATATAATCACACTTTATGAATATCGTAATATCAACGATTAGTGTTATTTTTAAGGACATTTATAAGAAGTTATTATTTTATTTCGCTTACATCATTTCAATTAATGTAAATCCTTTTTGATTTTTGTTGATTAATTTTTTCATAAATTTATTCCTCCTAGATTTTATTAGATGAGTTGAGCCATTTGAAAGACGGGGTGTAGCAGGCTCAGATAGATAAGAATGATGATGAAACCAATAAGCATCAAGAAAGTAAATTGAATAATTTTAAACGTGTTATTTAGCATGTTGGTCAGCATTTGGAGCTCGGATTTTGTATAGTAACCAAGTTCAGTATGAACTTGTCCGATTTGTAAGGCGTGTTTCATGATGAGTTTGAAGTAAGGCGTAAAGTAAGGACTTTGATGAAAGACGTCTTCAAGTGAAACACCTGCTTCTAGCTGAGTCTGAAATTCATAAATGATGAGTTGAATCATGGGGATGGTTTCGAAGTTTCTCATCATCAAGAGACTTTCTTTGAGGGGAAGGCCACAGTTTAAGAAGACGAGCCATTGACTGCTAAAGTAATAAGAAAATACTTTTTGAAATAGTTGTCTCAGTAGTGGACAGTGAAATAAGATGTATTTCATCTTCAGTTGAAATCTTTTACCATGCCACTTTAAGGTAAGGAATGCAAAACATCCGATGAGAACAAAGAAAGCGAGTACGATCCCCAAAATGAGAAGAATGGTGTTTAATAGGCTTTGATCACCTTCGATATTAAAACTATTGTAAAAGCTATCAAGTTGAGGAAAGAAAAAGAAATAAACACTGGCCAAAATCACAATCATTAAAGCAAATAAAGAGACAGGATAACGGAGCTTCTTATTCAGCTCAGTTTTGCTTTGAAGATGATAGTCACTATATTGGGCCGACTTTTGTAATCCTTGTAATAAGGATCCTGCTTCTTCACTACACCTGACGATATAGACGATTCTTTTTTCAAAGTGACAAGCTTCTAAGGTAGTGGCAAAAGATTGACCACTGGCACAGCAGTTTAACATAAAATCAACGGCTTCTTTTTTAAAGAGTGAGGTCATGACATCAAGGGCCTGCGCAATAGAAAATCCCTGTTCAAGTAATTGACTGAAGCGGGAAAGAAACTTTTGTTGAGTAGGGAGTGTCCAATAGTGATTTAGCTGACGTGATGTTGACATTCAAATAACTCCTCATCTAGTGTTTTATACGGAAGTGAGCAAAGATTTCCTTGTTGGATTTGTGAGAATAAGTGGTCGAGCTGCTCACCGAAGCAAAGTTCAAAGATGGCTTTTCGTTCATCTTCCTTTTGTATCAGTCGTTGATTAACAACGCCTACGAGTGCCTGTTCGAGTTCTTGCAAAGAAATACCTAAATCGAGTAAGCGAGTTATCGTTCCCATGACATTTTTGGCATGTACCGTTGAGATGACTAGATGACCTGTAAAAGCAGCTCGTAGTGCTTGATGGGCTGTTTGATTATCTCGGATTTCACCGATAATAATAACATCTGGATCATGGCGTAAAATTTCTTTAATCCCAACGTCATAAGTCATTCCCAGGCTTTCATTCACTTGCATTTGGACGATATCAGGTTGTTGATATTCAACCGGATCTTCAATTGTGACGATGCTTTTTCCTAAGTGATGTTTAAGGTAATCAATGAAGGCATAGGTTGTTGTTGTTTTCCCGCTTCCCGTTGGGCCGCTAATTAAAATCAGTCCAGCCTGCATCTTCGCCATATCTTTTAAAATATCGACATTTTGAATAAAGTAAGGGATGTCATCGAGTGTTTTTTGTTGTTGATGATTAATGAGGCGTAGGACAAGACTTTGGTAGTGTGAGGTGGGGAGAATGGAGACTCTCGTATAATAGATGGTCGAGTCAGTCTGAAGCTGTAATAATCCAGATTGAGGTTGACGAGGATGCGTGAGAGTGAGTGAGGCTTGAAATTTAATATAGGCGAGCAACTGCTCATATAAAGAAATGGGAATGGCTTCATGAGGAATCATAAAAGCTCCAACACGGAATTGAACGAGTATTTTATTCTCTTTTAAGATGAAATGAATATCACTTGCCTTTAAGGTTTCAGCTCGTTGGATGATAGAGACGAGCTTCGTTTTGACTGGCATAATGATCACCTCCTGACATGCTATACGTCAAGAAAGTGAAGATTCCTTTTAAAAATTCAGAATTGTTATACATTTTTTTCTATTTTTAGTTTAATGGTCTTTATCATAAATTTTATTAAGTTATGAATGACTAATCGATAAAATAATTTTATTTTTTAAAAGGAGAATTTGAGACTTCAAATAAAATGACAACTGTTAGATACTACATGCTTATTCTGGATTAACGAATGGTGCTATTTAATTAATCAGTTTTGTTAGTAATACATTCTAGTAGGTGTAGATAGGGAAGAGGATGAGCAATAGATGTGCACATGCCTGTTGTTGAGTAATAATAAAGTCCTGCTTCCTACTAAAATACCCATCAGCCCAAGAACATCCACGTTTTCTGCGGTTTCTGTGATAATAAAGTTTTGCTTCTGAAAAATTAGGGAAAACGCGGGTTACTGCTGAAAAAGCAGAACTTTATTATCACTTAACATTACGATGTCGTCATCAAAGAAACTCCCGCTGCCATCCAGGTGAGAACGAAATATATACACCACATTTAATCCAACTCTTTTCCCAACATTTAAAGGAATTTAGTTTATCCAACATTATTCCAACCTTGTTCTTAGTCTTTTAGAGAAGAATCAACTTGGGTTAATGAAGAAGAATAAATAGAACTGAATATATAGCTAATTTAGAGACTGAGAGTATTCTGAATACCTTCTCAGTTTTTTCTTTTTATAAGTAAAAACACTATTGGGATGTAGGATTGTAAAGAATCAAGACTTTATTTGTTTAATCAAAACTTTATTATAAATGAAGCAAGAGTTTTTTTAGTAGAAACACCTGTTTTAAACAGGCTCAAGTCACTAGTAATAGAATTACAATGGAGGAAATTTTACAGTCTCTTTTATCTTAATTGTGAGTTTTGGTGAATATAAAGGAAATATTTGCACAACGTTAGGGGAATAAGTTACAATAAAGAGGTCATTTTTAGTTAGAGTGGTGGAATGGCCATGGATTTAATAAAATATTTCCAAACAGATATAAAGGTGAAACGAAATACTTAAGACACGTATCAGGGTGAGTTAGCAGACTAATTAGCTGAACAACGTCGATTAGGTTGTCCAAAGAAGAAATCTTCATTCGAGCTATTTCATAACAAACTGTCGCATTTGTATTGACCATTCGTCAGATAAAAAATATTTGAAGCTATAGAACCTAAATTCATTTGTATTTAGAAGGATAGCATCATTATAAAAAAGAAAGGAGGCCTATTACGAGAGTGGTAAGTGATTAATCATGGAAGTTGGATACTTGAAATGATGAAGGTTCATCTTGCCAAAAGAAGGGTTCGTAATAGAAAGAGTGTATGTTAAAGGGTTTAACAGATGAGCAGGTTCAAGAGAGCCGCTTAAAGTATGGAAGTAATGTGATTGAAGAGGCTGAGCCAGAAACATTTTTAGATAAAGTGAAAGGACAGCTAGGGGATCCGATGATTAAATTATTAATCGCGATTGCCGTTATTATGGGAATGCTTGCTGTGATTGGTCATGGAGATTGGTTAGAGGTAGCGGGAATTGTTTTCTCAGTGGCTTTAGTTACGCTTATTTCTGCTCGAACTGAACTAGCTTCAGATAGTGAATATCGTAAATTAAAAAGTGGTGTTAAAAAAGAGACATGTAAAGTGTATCGTCAAGGAAAAGTCGTTGAACTCGAGATTGATGATATCGTGGTAGGAGATTGTATTATTTTACAATCTGGAGATAAAATTCCGGCTGATGGATTTTTAGTGGATGGCTTCATTAAAGTGGATAATTCGAGTTTAAATGGTGAGTCAGAAGAATGTAAGAAGTTTGCACATGAAGATCCAAATAGCGTTGAATTGTCGACGTGGAACACATCGATTACAGGGGATACATTCGTCGATGAAACCTCTGTGTTCCGTGGGGCAGTGACGGTGGATGGAAGTGCTGTGATGAAAGTCGTTCGTGTTGGAATGGCCACAGTGATGGGTGAAATGGCGAAAGAGATGGCTGATGATGAAGTCGATAGTCCGTTAAAAGTGAAATTATCAGATTTAGCCCATAAAATTTCAACCTTTGGTTACATTGGAGCTGTCCTCATCATGGTGGCATTGTTGTTCTCTAAAGTAATGGCTATGGGTGGATTTGGTGCTTACTTTTCACAAGAGCTTATTTTAATTTTCAAACAAATTTTAGAAGTGGTGATGTTAGCCGTTGTGATTATCGTGATGGCTGTTCCTGAAGGATTACCATTAATGATTGCTATTGTGTTAATGCAAAATACGAAAAAACTATTAGATAGCCAAGTCTTAGTTCGTAAGCCGATTGGGATTGAAACAGCTGGGTCATTAAATATTTTATTTAGTGATAAAACGGGAACGATTACAAAAGGAAAGCTAGAGGTTGTTGAATTTTTCGATGGCACTTTAGAAGATAGCTATGAAGCATCAATCATGATCAAAGAACAAATGCTACTTTGTATTGGAAAAAATACAGGAGCCATGTTTGATGAAGCTGGAGAGATTATTGGTGGAAATGCAACCGACAAAGCGTTGCTATCGTTTTTAACTAAAGAAAATTATGAGGCAGTTCAAGGGATTAAAGTATTTAAATCACAACAATTTAACTCAGCTAATAAATACTCAGCAGCAGAGTTAGATGGAACAACTTATTACAAAGGAGCCCCAGAGCGTTTATTGTCACGTGCCAAATATTACTTAGATCATGAAGGAAATGTCGTGCCATTAGATCTAGCAGTGATCAATCAAAAAATTGACCAATTAGCTGAAAAATCAATGCGTGTTTTATCTTTTGCTTATAGTAATTCACCATTAGTTGAAGATACTTTACCTACTGACTTAGTGATCATTGGTTTTGTTGGGATTCGTGATGATGTTCGACCAGAAGCTCGTCATGCCATTGGTGAAGTTCAGCAAGCGGGTGTTCAAGTTGTGATGATTACCGGTGACCGTAAAGAAACAGCGGTTGCGATTGCAAAAGATTGTGGGTTAATAAAAAAAGCGAGTGAGGTTGCTTTAACATCAGATGAATTAAATCAATTATCAGATGAAACAGTGAAAGAGATGTTACCGAATATCCGTGTTATTGCACGTGCCTTACCAACGGATAAATCACGCATGGTCCGTTTAGCCCAAGAATTAAATTTAGTTTGTGGAATGACGGGGGATGGTGTGAATGATGCACCAGCTTTAAAACGTGCCGATGTTGGCTTTGCGATGGGATCAGGAACAGATGTAGCAAAAGAAGTTGGGGATATTGTTATTTTAGATGATAATTTTAAATCAATTGAAAGTGCGATTTTATATGGACGTACGATTTATAATAATATTCAAAAATTTATTAAGTTCCAATTAACGATCAATGTAGCAGCTGTCGGAATTTGTGCGATTGCGCCATTCTTAGGAATGGAACAACCATTAGGTGTCACTCATATTTTATGGATTAACTTAATTATGGATGGGTTAGGAGCGTTAGCTTTAGGATCAGAACCGGCTCTAAAAGCGTATATGAATGAAAAACCTAAATCTCGTACAGAAAGCATTGTGTCACGAAAAATGATGGGACAAATCTTGGTCGCGGGAACTTATGTTACTATTTTAAGTTTAATTTTCTTAACATTACCATTCTTTAAACAGTTTTTTGGTAGTGAAGATATTCATTCAACGGCTTATTTCTCATTATTCGTTTTATTAGCTGTATTTAATGCGTTCAATATCCGTAGTGAAGGCGTGAATCTGTTTGTACATATGAGTCAAAATCCAGGATTCATTAAAGTGATGGGTATGATTGTTATCGTGCAAATTGTTTTAACATTCGTTGGTGGCAAAATGTTTAGCTGTACGCCGATGGGATTAACTCATTGGGGGTTAATCTTGCTTTTAGCTGTTTCGATTATTCCAGTGGATTTAATTCGAAAAACCATTGTTCGTGTTTTACATCCTAAAACACAAGTTTCCATTGTTGTGGAAGAGTCTCCTGTTTCAACAGCAAGCGAAGCCGATCAAAAAGCATTGGAATTTTAATGATGACTTATTAGGGTGATAATTGATTGATGAAAACCTAGTTAAAGGATGACTTTGACTAGGTTTTTCTTTTAGCCCTAGGGGCACCTTTTCTATGGGTTAGTCTGTAGTGAGTTATAAATATAGCCCGGGAAATAATTGTTAAACTCAGTTGGTTTGATGTTAAATCACTTCTTTATGGATGACGAGGGGATGTCATCCATAAAAAAAGCATCTCATAAGATGCTAAAATGAAACGGCAAAGTCATTTAAAAATAGCTAATTATGTTGCATACACTTAGTAAGATAGAGATAGGCGAGTCACACGTCTCATTGATAATAACTAAGTATTGGATTGTTTCGTTAATAGTCAAGTTTTTGAATGCTTTCATACCAGTGACGTTCATTCACTCGAAAATTTTGTGTTTCGTATTTACAGATAGGATATCGGTTGGGGTTAATGATTTGAGTCGAATCAAGGTCAGGTCCTTTTTTGATGAGTAAAGTAGAATAAAAGAGTTGAAAGTGTTGAAGAAAGTAAGTAGAATAAGGATAAATATGATTTGTGAAAGTGATGTGGAAAGATGAAGATTTTTTTAAGTGGAAGTGTCCCGCTTATTATTGTGATTATCGCCTTATTTCAAAAGATTGAGTGGCGACGCCATATTAAGGAACAAGCCCGCTCTTATTTTCAAGAAGGTGCTTGGATTAAGTTTGCTCTTTGTTTAACGGTATCTGTTTTAGGAACGATGATTGTAACAGTTATTGTTGGAAGATTTCTTACGTTCTTTGCTTTTTTAGTGCCTTTGTTTGGAATGTCAATGATTTCGTATGGAACGATTGATGTTATGCATCGTATCCGTCGTGGACAAGAGTTTGTGCTAAGAGATTTTTTCCCAACCGATCAATTAGGTTCAGTTGTCGGACTTTATTTTATTAAAGGATTGTATCTTTTCTTTTGGTCATTATTATTAGCTGTTCCTGGAATTATCAAATCCTATTCTTATTCTCAGGCGATGTTTATTTTAAATGATAACCCTGGAATAGGGATTGATGAAGCGATCACACGTAGTCGTGAAATGATGAAGGGGCATAAGTGGGAGCTTGTAGTTTTACAATCGAGTTTCTTCGGATGGGCTATTTTAGGATCGTTTACTTTTGGGTTAGCTATTGTTTATAGTTTACCTTTATATGCCATGTCTATGTTTGTTTTCTATGACTATGTCAAAAATGGTTATTTAAAATCGAATCAATACAAAAACGTTTATACAGTCTATTAGATTGCTTTTGAGTCATAAAAGTACGACTTTCGCTGAGAATGGGTACTTTTTTTGATTAGAAAACGTCGAAATGATATTTTGTGTCGCTTTGTGCTATAATAGAGAAATGAAAGTGAGTGATGTTATGATTCGAGTATCTCAAATCAAGATTTCAATTGATGATCCGATTGAAAAAGTAAAAGAGTTATTATTAAAACAATTGAAGTTAAAAGAAAGTGACTTATTAGAATATAGAATTTATAAACAATCGATTGACGCCCGTCGCCGTGGAAAGTTAGATTTTGTTTATACGGTAGATATTGCGGTTAAAGATGAAGCGAAAATTTTAGCTAGAAAGTTACCAAATGTTTCGATTACACCAGATATTGAATATAAATATCCTGAAATGGGAACTGAAGTCATGAAACATCGTCCAGTTGTTGTTGGATTCGGTCCAGCAGGAATGTTTTCTGCTTTAATTTTAGCTGAGATGGGCTATTGTCCAATCGTTTTAGAGCGTGGAGGAGCGGTTGAAGATCGTGTCCGTTCAATTTCTGAGTTTTGGAGTGAAGGAAAACTAGATCCTAATTCAAATGTTCAGTTTGGTGAAGGTGGGGCTGGGACATTTTCTGATGGAAAATTAACGACACGTGTTAAAGATTTACGTGGACGTAAAGTGTTAGAAGCCTTAGTCGAGGCAGGTGCACCAGAAGATATTTTATATATGGCCCACCCGCACGTTGGAACTGATTTATTACGTAATATTGTTAAAAATATTCGTGAAAAAATCATTTCATTAGGTGGAGAAGTTCGCTTTAATACACAAGCCACAGGGTTTATTATCGATGATGGACAAATCACAGGGGTTAAAATTAAAGGTGGCGAAATCATCGAAACGGAGCATGTTATTGTCGCGATTGGACATAGTGCACGTGATACGTTCTATGAGTTATATGAAAGCGGTGTTCATTTTACAGCTAAACCATTTGCTGTTGGTGTTCGCGTGGAGCATCCCCAATCATTAATTGATGTGGCACAGTATAAAGAATTTGCTGGACATGAAAAATTAGGAGCAGCCGAATATCGATTAACGCATACAGCATCAAATGGACGAGGGGTGTATACATTCTGTATGTGTCCAGGTGGATTAGTTGTTCCATCAAGTTCTGAAAAGGGTCGCTTAGTAACGAATGGAATGAGTGAACATGCCCGTGATCAAGACAATGCAAATAGTGCGTTACTTGTTCAAGTATTCCCAGAAGACTTTGGTTCAGATCACCCGTTAGCAGGTGTGGAGTTCCAACGTCGCTTAGAAGAAAAAGCTTTTGGATTAGGTGGAAGTAACTATACAGCCCCAGCCCAATTAGTCGGTGATTTCTTAAAAGGACAAGCCTCTAAAAAGTTAGGATCAGTGACGCCGTCATATGCCTTAGGTGTTAAATTAACGAACTTACGTCGTTTATTACCTGATTATATTACGGATGCAATGGCAGATGGATTACAAGCCTTTGATCGTAAATTAAAAGGATTTGCCATGGATGATGCTGTTATGACAGGAGTAGAATCACGTTCATCCTCACCTGTTCGTATGGATCGTGACAGTGAAACGTTACAGTCATTAACTGTTAAAGGGCTATATCCATCCGGTGAAGGGGCAGGCTTCGCAGGTGGAATTGTCTCAGCTGGAATCGATGGAATCAAATGTGCGGAGGCTATGATTAAACAATTTAAAAAAATGAGCTAAAATAGTCAAATAGCGTCATAAATTTCGATTAACTTATCATATTATGTTAAGAGTATCTGAATTCTTAACAACTAATGTGCGAGGTGAAATTTATGGCGCGTCTTTTATATATTAAAGCTAATCCTAAGCCATGCGATCAATCATTGACCTATCGCTTAAGTGACTTCTTTATTCAAGCGTACCAACAAGCTCATCCGACAGATGAGGTAGAGGTGCTTGACTTATATCAAACGATTATGCCTATCATGGATTATGAACGATTGTCTCGTTATAATCAAGGAATAGAAACAGAGATTAAACAGATTGCTGAACAATTTAAATCTTATGATAAATGTGTCATTGCAGCTCCAGTGTGGAATCATAGTTTTCCTGCGATGTTAAAGGTTTATTTAGATAACATTATTTATCGTCATGTGACGTTTACTTATCAAGATGGAAAAATGCTTGGTCTTTGTTCAGAGATGAAGGTGCTGTATATTACCTCATCTGGGCAAGTCTATGATGGAGAGCGAAAATTTTTAGATCATCATCAATCTCAAATTAAAGCTATTTTTGATTTAATTGGTCTCACTCAAGTTGAAGTGGTGGGACTGCTTGGTCGTAATCGATTATCTAACGAACAACTGATTCACGAAGTAGGAAAACTTCAAGGAGAGCTTCAACAAAAAGCTCAAATTTTTTAAGATGAACTCATAAGTAGAATCTAAGACTTAAGGATCCTATTTATGAGTTTTTTTGTGCTGTGGTCCAGGGTTCAGGGCATAAACTATTTGAAACATTCGTTTAAAGGCTCTTAAGTATTTCATTGTTCAAAGTCAATGGCGTTATTATAGGAAAGTTTGAAGGGATAATGATCAATGAACCGATTATCAATATGCTGAGATTTTTTGAGAAGTATGAGGCGATGGAATCTTTCTATTCATAGCTTAAATAGAGGATAGGACATAGAGTTTTATAGAAAATTGAATTAAATGAGATATCATTCATTAGAATCTTATACTTTTGAAAGATTAAAAATCACACAGTTTAACTGTGTGATTTTTAGCGTTCGATGGTAATGAGTTGGCCAGGTTGTAAAAATAAATTCTGATTCAAGGAAATAAGTTCATCAGGTGATAGTTTAAAGCGAATGAGAAGATCTCGAATGCACTCTCCTTCCGTAACGACATGAAGTTTTGAATTTGAAGGAAGAGGAACTTTGATTTGATGTTTCGTTTGAATGATGAGTGGCTTGTTTCCGTTAAGTTTGATTAATTGTTGTGGCGTGGTTTGAAACTTTGACGCAATCGTCCTGATAGTATCATCTGATTGAATTAAGTAGGTCGTTGTTGCAAATGTTTTTGATTCCATACGCTCACTTCCTTACAGTTTAGGACATCATTTCTACTATAATCTATGCAAAAAACATAGGCATTTGACTAATTTTTTGATAATGAAAACAACACATTTTAAGAAGAGGTGTCATAGGATGAGAGTAGAAAGGTAAGGAGGGAGGGATTAGGATGGTGGGAGTTGTGACAGTCTTAGTGATTTATTTAGTCGGCATGCATCTTCAAATGAATCAATCACTAAAACAGAAATTAACGCCAGACATTGATTATATTTTAATTTTAGGATCTTCATTAAGAAGTAATCATGTCACACAAACACTTCGTTCTCGATTGGAAAAAGGCGCAGAGCTTTTGAAAGAGCATCCACAGCTGATGGTTGTGGTCACGGGGGGTAAAGGAAGTGAAACCTTACCACCAGAAGCACATTTGATGCAAAAAGTGTTAATCGAAGAGTATGGAATTGAAAAAGAACGAATTATCATGGAAGATCAAGCGCATAATACGTTTGAAAATTTAATCTGGTCGAAACCGTTATTACCTAACCATAAAATTGCGATTGTGACAAATGAGTTTCATAGTATTCGTACGTCCTTTTTAGCGAAACGAATTGGGATGGATCATATAATTATAGGAGCCCCATCACCAATTCCGAAACGATATAAATGGGAGTTGCGAGAACATTTAGCGATTGTTAAATCATGGATTTTTGATCGAGAAAGATAACGATATTTTGTATCAATTGATGTTTTTAAGGCAAACTCTTGCACTTTAGGCGTGTTAGTCATATAATCTTCACATAACGGTAAAATGAGGTGAAGAAATGGAAGCATGTAGCTTAGAAGCCATTCATGATGATGTAGTTAAAAAAGTTAAAATAAAGATGCCAAACGATGATGATTTATTAAAATTATCTGATTTATATAAAGCCATGGGAGATTTAACTCGAATTCGTATTCTTTCAGCCCTTGTTCATTCAGAAATGTGTGTATGTGATTTAGCAGCATTACTTGAAATGACACAATCAGCCATTTCACATCAATTACGTGTTTTAAGACAGGCGCACTTAGTGAATTATCGTAAAGAGGGAAAAGTTGTTTATTACTCACTAGATGATGATCATATTAAAATGTTATATGAACAAGGATTAGTTCACGTGCTTCATCAGCATTAGACTAGATGAAGGAAAATAGCTTATAAACAGACGTCAGATGATGATTTATCTGGCGTTTTTTTTATTTGGACACATCGAATCTCCTATTTTTCTAGAGGTTTATAGTAAAGGAGGGGGAGAGCAATGTCGATGCATCGAATGTTAAGTGTAATTGCTGTAGTAGTATTAATTGATTTTGTAACGGGCTATGTCAAAGCATATTTGAAAGGGGAATTAAATAGCCCGATTGGATTAGACGGACTGATACGAAAAGCCGTGATTTTATTATCAATGGTCGTTTTGACTGTGCTCCATTATTTAATTGGCTTTAATCTAATTGAGTGGCTATCTGAAGGAATGGATTTAATTTTTATGACACTTAATATTACACCGATTACTCAGTTTTTTCTCTAGTTTAGACGAGTTTTAACCTATCCGTTTCATAGTAGAGATATTAACTTTAGTTATCTCCTTTAAAATAATATGGATAGAGATTCATCGTGAAAGTGATTCTGTGAATGAATTTAAGACAAATCATTTCAAAGATAATTAACGATAAATCGTTTGAGTTGTTTGTGAAAACGGCACGGATTAATGATGAAAACGTCTTAATCAAGTTGACGATAAGATAGGTGATAGTCGACGAACTTGATCAATGATGGATACCTCTTTAACAGGTCTCATTGAAAAAGCTATTTTTCAATCATCAAGAGAAGTGAGCAAAACAGCTATAAAGTATAAAGGGAATACGCCGAGGATGTCAAGTGCCTATACCATCCGCCTTTCTGGGGCATATACAATAAGAGGGCAGACTTATATTAGGAGTGAGGAGTGATAGAATGCCTTATATTGTAGTAGATGCAGGTCATGGTGGATGGGATAAAGGTGCTCATTTTGGTGCATACAATGAAAAAGATATTACTTTACGTGTGGCAACAAAAGTTAGTAATCGATTAAGACAAATTGGATTTCAGGTAACTCAATTACGGACGGATGATACATATATTGGAAATGCCTCAGCCAGAGGTCGTCAAATTGCTGAATTACAGCCTAACTTAGCGATTAGTATTCATGTCAATAGTGCTGGAGGTACAGGTGAATATAGCGGAGCTGAAATTTATGTACCGATTAAAGAAGATAGCGCCCGATTTGAATATTATTTAAGAGAAGAGCTTAGTCGCTTGAATGCTTTTCGAGAAATTTTCTCAAGAGCGTATACTGGTGAATTTTATGAACGTTATATTGATCCGCAAACATTAAGATTTACACAAACTTATAATTATACTGACTATTATGGTATTATTCGAGAAGCTTGGCGTGGTGGGGTTTCTTGTGATATTATCGAAATGTTTTATCTAGATAATGAAAGTGATTTATATACTTTCTTAAATCAAGAAGATGCTTATGTTGAGGCGATTGTTGTAGCCTTAAGTAAAGCATTCAATATGAATTATCAACGCGAGTTGCGACATGAAGTGGTTGATCGTCCAGAACCTTTAAAAACAGAGACTTATTATCGTGTGGTTTGTGGATCTTATTCTGATTTAAATGAGGCGAAAAAAGTTCAACAAGCATTAGTTCATTCGAATTATCCAGGCGTATGGATTCAACCTGTTGAAATGAAAAGATAATGGGAAAAAGACTTCATTTGAAGTCTTTTTTTTGTGTTATAATGAAAGATATTATTAAGATGGAGCGCAAAACATGACAGTAGAAACATTAAACATGAAAGACTTAGAAATAACCATCATTCGTAAACCCATTAAAAATATGTATTTGAGAGTGCGTCGTAGCGGGGATATTGAAATCTCAGCTTCACCTCATATAACGCAAGAGATGATTGAATCATTTGTATTAGCCAAATGGTCATGGATTATGGCGAAGCGACAGGCGGTATTAAGCGCACCGAGTCAAACATTAGAGACAGATGAGATTTTATATTTTGGTTCTCCACTAAAAGTTAAACGATTATCTCACTCACGGGTGGCGATTAAAGTAGAAGAGGATCAATTACTTCTTAGTGTTCCTAGAGCCTATTCGGATGAAAAAGCAATCGTCGCAGCAAAAAATTGGATGTTTAAACAATTACAACAGAAGATTACTGACTATATAACGTATTACTGGCCTTATTTTGAAAAGCAGGGCATTCTTTCTGTAGAGATTAAGTATCGTCAAATGACTTCAACATGGGGTGTGTGCCGTCCAACAAGAGGAACGATTACGTTTAATAAGAATCTGATTCACCAGCCTGATGCTTTTATTGAGTATGTTGTTGTGCATGAACTTAGTCATTTGCTACAGCCTAACCATAGTCATCGTTTTTATGAGCTAGTTGAATTTCTTTTACCACAGTGGAAGGAATTTGAGTCGAAAAAAGTTTAAAAAAATATCGAAAATAGGTTTATTTTTCCGGTTGATGTGAATATAGTGAAGTATAGACAAAGAGGTCTTAGTTAATAAAAACTTGGTGTGAACAATGGCGTTCTTCGAAAGAAGTTCGCCTTTTTTGATTTTCTTTTGAGCTCAAAGACAATCGCGCATCGCCCGAATTTACTTTTTATTTTATAGTAAAGGAATTGACACCAGTTGGTGTGAAATTTAAGGAGGGAAAGATTATGACGGTTGATCTTAATGTAATTATTGATACTTTATGGGTAGTTATTGCTTCCGTTTTAGTATTTTCGATGCAAGCAGGTTTTGCTTTAGTAGAAAGTGGGTTTACACGGTCTAAAAATGCAGCCAATATTATGATGAAGAATTTCATGGATTATTCTATTGGGGCATTAGTCTTCTTCGTTTTTGGTTTCTCACTCATGTTTAATGGATCAAATTTTGGATTATTTGGGACACCTGATTTATTCGTTTCAGGGGATTACAGTGGATTGGGATTAATTATTCCATTATTAGCATTTGTCTTTTTCCAAACCGTTTTCTGTTCAACGTCGGTAACGATTGTTTCAGGGGCTGTTGCAGAACGTATGAAATTTTCAACGTATCTTGTCTTTAGTGCGATTATGACGGCTATTATTTATCCAATCAGTGGTCATTGGGTATGGGGTGGCGGATGGCTAGCTCAACTTGGATTCCATGATTTTGCTGGGTCATCTGTTGTTCATGCATTAGGTGGATTCGCCGCTTTAGCAGGAGTGAAATTATTAGGGGCACGTCAAGGTAAATTTAATCCAGATGGTAGTTCAAATACCATTCATGGTCATGGGTTAACTTTAGCTGCTATGGGGGTTTTTGTCTTATGGATTGGGTGGTTTGGATTTAATGCAGGTTCAACGTTAACGGCAAGTGATCCAGAAGCGATTGCCCATGTTATGATGACGACCAATTTAGCACCAGCAGCCGCAGCGGTTACGACATTAGTTATTTCATGGATTAAAGATAAACCAAGTGTTGGAGCTGCCATGAATGGGGCTTTAGCTGGTTTAGTTGGGGTAACTGCAGGATGTGATCTTGTCTCACCACTTGGAGCAATTATCATTGGGATTGTCTCAGGTGTTGTGATGATGGTTGGTTCTGATTTACTTGAACGTAAATTTAAATTAGATGATGCTGTAGGAGCTATTCCAGTTCATGGTTTCTGTGGAGTCGTTGGTACTATTTTAACTGGATTACTTGCTACAACTGATGGATTACTGTACGGTGGTGGTGTAAGCTTCTTCGGTATTCAAGTATTAGGTGCTTTAGTGATTGCTACTTGGGGATTTGTTTCATCATTTATTATTTTTATAGCTTTAAAACGTATTATGGGACTTCGCGTCACAAAAGAAGAAGAACGTCAAGGGCTTGATTTATCTGAGCATGGTGAATCTGCTTATGCTGAATTTTTAGTAGGAAATGAAGAAGAATAATAAATGAAGAATCAAGGGGCTATCTCATTTTGAGACAGCCCTATTTTTTATGCGTCATCCACACGAATTTAAAACGGATCCTAAAATAAAAGGATAAGAGGGGGAATTGATGTGTTATAATGAAGTTTTAAAAAACAATAGCTCAAATTGTAGGGAGGATATTTTTTTGAATCAGTTTTTAGAACAAATTGATTATGTGATTGAATTAATCGAACAGGCAAATTGGACTGATTATTTAATTTTCATACTTGCTTATGTTATTTTAGTCTTAGGGTTACTAGGAAGTTTAAAAAAGAATCAACGTCAGGTTTGGTATAATTGTGTCTGGTTATTTGTATGCCCTCCGTTAGGTATTTATTTAGTTAAACATAATCGCAGAATTAAAAAGAAGAAAAAACAAGAGTTGATACGTTATTCGCTCACTGGATGGGCAATTGTATTATCAGCTATTTTCATCTATTTAGGATGGATGCCACACCCTAACTATCAAGAGGTTGAAACATATCAAGATAGTCATTTAGTAAAGCGTCCGAATGATTTGAATTTGGAAGTCCATTTTATTGATATCGGTCAAGGAGATGCCACTTTAATTGTTTATGATGATTTTCATATTTTAATTGATGGTGGGAATAACGGATCTGAAGCAAAATTGTTAAACTATTTGAAAAAAGTTGGCGTTGATGATATCGAAATTTTAGTCGCGACTCATCCAGATTCTGATCATATCGGAGGTTTAGCAGAAGTGATGGCAGAATATCGCGTTCATTTGATTATTGATTCTGGAGAGTCTCACTCTTCTCAAACCTATAAGGCTTATTTTGAAGCGGTTAAACAGCAACAAGAGCAAGGTGCTATTTATCTTGAAGATGCTGATATGATCTTTGAATTAAGTGATCAGATTACATTTGAAGTCATTGAAACTGGTGATGATAATGGGGATAGAAATAATAATTCAGTGTTAACAAAGCTAAGCTATCAAGAGATTGACTTTTTATTTACAGGAGATATGGAATCAAAGACAGAGGAAAAAATCTTATATCGTGATTTAGAGGCTGAGATTTTAAAAGCTGGTCATCATGGGTCACAGACTTCAAGTTCGATAGACTTTTTACAAGAGGTTCAACCTGAAGTCGTCGTCATTAGTGCCGGATTAAATAATAGTTATGGACATCCCCATCGAGCACTATTAGAACGTGTAAACCGTTATACTGATGAGGTTTACGTTACCTATGAAAAGGGGAATATAGTTGTGACGACAGATGGTTTAACTTATCAAGTTGATTTTAAATAAATGGATGAATAAAGTAATCATGATTAAATTGACTATATACGATAAGATGACAAATAGTGATTAGTAGAAACTTATTAAATATGTATGTCTCATGAAAAATGTAGAAAAATAAGAGTAGCCATTTGGCTACTTTTATTTTTGATAGGATCGGGTGATGTGATGAGACGCATAGGATTAATAGGTTTATTATTAGTCAGTATCTGTTTAGCTGGTATCGTGAGACCAGTACAGGCTCAACAAGAAGATCGTCAAGAACATGATTATGTTGGATTTTATGGCATGGATCCAGAAACCTTTGATTATTTATATACTTATAAAACCGTGGATTCTTTACATTTTGCTAACTTTATTGATGGGTTGCTTGAACATGATACGTATGGAAATTTAGTGGGTGCGATGGCAACGCATTGGGAAGGGAATGAAGATTCAACGATTTGGCGATTTGATCTTCGCCAAGGGGTCTATTGGTATACAGATGAAGGTGAAGAATACGCTGAGGTGACGGCTCAAGATTTTGTCACAGGCCTTCAACATGCGGCCGATTTTCAATCGCAGACGCTTTATCTCGTTCAATCGGTCATTAAAAATTTAGACGCTTATGTGAATGGAGAGATTCCGTTTAGTGAAGTCGGGGTGAAGGCGGTGGACAAGTATACACTGGAGTATCAGTTGAATCAACCGACGCCTTATTTTCCAACCATGACGACTTATTCTATTTTGTTGCCTGTTAACCAAAGTTTTTTAGAATCAAAAGGATTAGGATGTAAATTAGGAGAACCAGAATATTCGAGTTGCCAGTTTGGTGTCGCTAAGCCAGAATCCATTTTATATAATGGAGCCTATTTTCTAAAAAACTTTACTTCAAAATCAATTATTGAATATGAAGCTAACCCAAATTATTGGGACCGTGATTCCGTTTATATTCCAAATGTGAAGTTGATTTATTGTCAGCAAGCGGATCCGACGACTTTATTTTTAGCCTTTGATCGTGGAGAAATTGTTTCTGCCCCATTAGATGTGAATAATCCTCCACTGGTTAAAAGTGCGAGAGAAAAGTATGGGGATTCTATTTTTGTCACCGATACTAATGGGTCTGTGGCGTTTGTAACTTTTGTCTTTAATCGCCAACAGTATCATTCGCCATTAGATAGCCGTCAAGATGTTTCCCCAAAAACCAATCAGCAAAAAGCGGATACGAAAGCAGCCATTTTAAATACTTCATTTCGTCGAGCGATTATGCGGGCGATTGATACAGAATCAATCAATATGCAAGTGGTAGGGGAAGAGCTAAAAAAAATTTCATTAAGAAATACATTAACTCAGCCGACGTTCGTTCAAACGAGTGATGGTGATTGTTATGGTAAGTTAGTGAGTGACTCGTTGAAGGGACTAAATCCGGTATTATACTCTAAACAGCTGAGCTTAGACGATGGACAGATGGCATTTTTTAATCCAGAACAGGCGAAAGAGCAATTAGCAATTGCTAAACAAGAATTGATAGCACAAGGTGTGACATTTCCCATTTATTTAGATGTGATTATAAATAGTGAAAGTGACGGAAGTTTCCGAAGTGCGCAAGCTTTAAAACAAAGTATTGAACAACATTTAGAGGGGGAGGTTTTAATTAATTTAATTATGAGCTCTCGTGAAAATTTATTAGCTTCTAAGACAGCTGAATTAGTCAATACTGATCTGGTCTTTTCAGCAGGATGGTCGCCTGATTATGGCGATCCTAAAAGTTATTTAGATATTTTAGATCCGGATAATGGAGATTTATTAAAAAGCTTTGGATTGAATCGATCAGCGATTCAGAGTCAGGAAGAAAAAGAGTTAAAGGAACAAATCGGTCTGTATGTTTTTAAAGAATTAAAAGAAGCAGCAAATTTAGAGGTTCGTGATATGGATAAGCGTTATGAACGCTATGCTGATGCTGAGGCCTATGCTCTTGATCAAGCGTATTTTATTCCTCTTTATGCCTCAGGTGGAAGCTATGCTGTCTCTCGAATTATTCCTTATACGAAGTCTTATAGTCCGTATGGATTATCACCGATGAAATTTAAACGAATGCAACTCAGTGACAGGATTGTAACGCTTGAAGAACGAAACAAACGTTATGAAAAATGGTCAACGGTTCGTCAAGAACAGTTGAAATCAAAATCCATCAATGGTGCTGTTGAAAATTAACAGATGAAAAATATGAAAATTTTCTTTTCATTAATTAAAATGTTAGATATAATCGAAGAAGAAAAATTTCAATCGACATGAAGAGACTTCATGTTTGAAAGGAGAGCCATTAATGAGTGTTTTAAACGTTACAAACTTAAGTCATGGGTTTGGGGATCGTGCTATTTTTGAAAATGTATCATTCCGTTTATTAAAAGGAGAGCATGTTGGATTAATCGGAGCCAATGGTGAAGGAAAATCAACATTTATGAATATTATTACTGGAAAATTAGTACCAGATGAAGGCAAAGTTGAATGGTCACGTAATGTGCGCGTTGGTTATTTAGATCAGCATGTGTCATTACAAGAAGGAATGACGATTCGTGATGTCTTAAAAACGGCATTCCAATATTTATTTGATATGGAAGCAAAAATTAATGATTTATATATGAAAATGGCCGAGGTTGATCCAGAAGAAATGGATGCTTTATTAGAAGAAGTCGGTGTCCTTCAAGACATCTTATCAAACAACGACTTCTATGTCATTGATGCCAAAGTAGAAGAGGTAGCTAAAGGTTTAGGATTACAAGATATCGGATTAGATCGTGACGTGACGGAGTTAAGTGGAGGGCAACGTTCGAAAGTTTTACTTGCGAAATTATTACTTGAAAAGCCAGATATCTTATTATTAGATGAGCCGACAAACCACTTAGATGAGGCTCATATTACTTGGTTAACACGTTACTTACAAGAATACGAAAATGCCTTTATTTTAATTTCACATGATATCCCATTCTTAAATAGTGTCATCAACTTAATTTATCATATGGCAAATCAAGAGTTAAACCGTTATGTAGGAGATTATGATAACTTTGTTCGTATTTACGAAGCGAAAAAAGCACAATTAGAATCTGCTTATAAAAAACAACAACAAGAAATTGCTGATTTAAAAGATTTCGTGGCTCGTAACAAAGCTCGTGTTTCTACACGTAACATGGCCATGTCACGTCAAAAGAAATTAGACAAAATGGAAATCATTGAGTTAGCAGCTGAGCGTCCAAAACCAGAATTCAACTTCAAGATGGCTCGTACGTCAGGACGTTATATCTTTGAAACAAAAGATTTAGTGATTGGGTACAATGAACCATTATCGGCACCATTAAATTTAACAATGGAACGAGGACAAAAAATTGCGATTTGTGGAGCGAACGGAATTGGGAAAACAACGTTATTACGTAGTATCTTAGGTGAAATTCCTGCAATCTCAGGATCGGTTGAATTAGGTGAACATTTACATATCGGATACTTTGAGCAAGAAATCAAAGGTGGAAAAGATAAAACATGTTTACAAGAGTTCTGGGATGAGTTCCCACACTTAACACAAGGGGAAGCTCGTGCCGCTTTAGCTAAGTGTGGATTAACAACGAAACATATCGAAAGTAAAGTAATGGTTTTAAGTGGGGGAGAACAAGCGAAAGTTCGCCTTGCTAAATTAATTAACCGTGAAACAAATGTCTTAATTCTCGATGAGCCAACGAATCACTTAGATGTGGATGCAAAAGATGAATTAAAACGTGCCTTAAAAGAATATAAAGGAAGTGTCTTACTGATTTCCCATGAGCCTGAATTCTATCGCGATGTCGTGACAGATATTTGGGACGGAGAAAAATGGACGACTCGTTTAGTATAAAGTGAAAAAATGCGACCTTGTTAGGAGGTCGCATTTTTTGATAGAGTTAAGTTAACGACATCATGTCAAAAAGATAACGTTCTTATTGATTAAGATCGAATCATTAATTTGGGATGAAATGATATAAAGGTGATGGGTGGATCACTGATTAAAAGATAAAGCAAGGAATTTGATCTAGAGAATTATTTCCAAGATAGACTAGGCTCACTCGTTTGAAAATAGTCTAAAATATTAATTGAACATAATAGCCGACCACATGAATTAATGATCGATTTGAGGTGTATATTTTTATTTAATGTCTCTTATAATGAATTAGATGAATAAAAGTTGAGGGATAGCTATGAAAATAAGAATCAAACG
The DNA here is from genome assembly GCF_025594995.1 of Turicibacter sp. GALT-G1. Classification (NCBI taxonomy): domain Bacteria; kingdom Bacillati; phylum Bacillota; class Erysipelotrichia; order Erysipelotrichales; family Turicibacteraceae; genus Turicibacter; species Turicibacter sp. GALT-G1. Next base: position 21,315 of record NZ_JAMQUS010000025.1, on the reverse strand, counting down.
AAAAGGGAATAAAATTTGGGTTCACTCGAGTATTTGTATTGTTTTAGGAGTCGGGGTTATTGGAGGGATTTGTTATAAACGGAGGCGTCAGAAATCCGTTGACTTGATGAAGGAAGTGGCGCTTTCTCTTTTTAATAATACGATTAATGAGAGAATGAGTCCGATAAAAAATGGTCAGTTAGAATGGCACATTGAGATTAAGAAAATTCAAGTGATATCGGGAAATATAGAAGAGTTTATCGTTAAAATTGATTATGATTTAAATTTAATAGATGACCTAGAGTGTGAATATCAAACAGAACATTGGATGATGAGGATTAAACGAGGTGAAAATAAGGGATATGAAGTCGTTGAACAAGGAGAAGAGTTGTAAAGGGATGATTGAAGATTGCTTAAAACAGAACGCATATGGTCAAATGTTTGAAAATGTGATATAATGTAAAAAATTGACAATAAATGTTGTTCTGGAGGGTAGCGGATGAAAAAGGGAGAGTTATACTATGTAAATGAAGTACACCGAGAACTAGAACGTGAAGATTTATTAAAAATAATTAAACAGGAGTTAAAGAAAAATCCCCATATTATTTCTGTTTTCTATAGTGACTTGATTGAAGGGTCCTCGGAGTTAGACCTTCATTTAAATCTTGTCGTTCAACCAGCATTTTATAAAGAGACATTACAACATAAACGTGCTATTGCTTCGACTTTTGGGAAAGTCCTCTTTTTTGAGGAAGATATGAAGCAACAAAGCACAATAATTGTCCATTATGAAAGTCTAGTGAAAGTCTTCGTCACATTCCATGATGTGAAAGAGATACAACCATCGATTGATTATAAGAAGATTATCATTGTTGATGATCCGTATGGGATTATGACCTATGTGTCTGAAGAGTCGAAAAATCTACAGTATACCTTAAGCTTCGAGGATTTAGATAGTTGGCGCACAAAGTTTTTCTCAAATTATTATGAATTTTATCGAAGTTTTTACGTTGATGAATCTTATAAGGCGAGACATTGTTTAAATGTTATGCGTTGGTTAGTTGCAACGATGTGGATGATTCAAGATGGGAATAAACCAAATGTTTATTTAGATTGGTCACATATGGAGGGAAGTGAATCCGTTTTAAAATTAGAACAACAAAACAAATTAAAACAATGGGGATTTAGTCCATCGATTAAAGAGTTAGAAGAGGTTTTAAAATCGATTGTCGAAGAATTTTATCAGTTACATGAAGAATTTTGCGGAAAATTACACTTAGCTGAAGAACAGGATTATGTTTATCGTATTTTATCTCGTGCGAAACAATTCGGTTCAATTCAACCAGCGGTTTAAATGAAACGTCTCAGAGGGAATATTCCTTTTGAGACGTTTTTATCTGCTAGTTGATAACTGGAAGGATTATCATCTAGGAGTAGAGGAATAAAAAGTGTTATGATGGTAAAAAGGATAAATAGATAAGAATCAATTTTGAGTGTTAGCTTTTGCTTATGATGGTTTAAGAGGTTAACATTGACAGGGAAATGTTAAATATTTATCTGCTTTTATATAGAAATTTGGTGAAATGATGATTATTCGTAAAGGAATCAAAGAAGTCGTTAGTTACGTATATCAGCAAGGCGATTTAAATTTAGAATATTTTCAAGCGAATCGTGCGCAGTATGGAACAGAGGTTCATCAAGTCATCCAAGATCAATATTTAGATGAAGAGTGTGAAGTTTATTTAGAACATATTTTATCATTAGATGAACATGAGATTCATTTAAGTGGTCGAATGGATTTATTACTAGAGAGAGATGGAAGATGGATTGTTGGAGAAATTAAATCAACGACACGCAAGCTAGAAGTAATTGAAGAGAATGATCGACCAGCTCATTATGCTCAAGCCAAGATGTATGCTTATTTACTATTATGTCAGCATTTAGACTGGGAAGAAATAACGGTTCGATTGATCTATTGCGATTTAGAGGGCATTAATCAACGTTGTTTTGATCAAATATATACGAAAGAAATGTTAGAACCGTTTGTTCAAGAAACGTTACGTATTTACTTGGATTGGTACTTGATTTTATTACGTTCGATGGAGTTAAAATTAAAAACAGCTAAAACCTTACAGTTTCCATTTGGAGATTTTCGAGCTTATCAACGAGAATTATCAGGGGCGGTTTATCAATGTGTTAAACAAAAGAAACGACTTTTATTACGAGCTCCAACAGGGATTGGCAAGACAATGGGAACTATTTTTCCAAGCATCAAAGCCTTAACAGAACATGAACAAAAAATCTTTTATTTAACTGCTAAAACGATTGGCCGTAGCGTGGCAGAAAAAGCCTTTGATACTTGCTTAGCCAATGGATGGCAAGCCAAAGTGACAACGATTACGGCAAAAGAGAAAATTTGTTTAATGGATGAAGTAAAATGCGATCCAAGCTATTGTTCTTATGCTAAAGGTTATTTTGATCGAATTAACGAAGCAACTAAAGATCTATTTGAGTCAGAACAACTGTTTAATCGTGATCGAATCGTGAGTTATGCTAAAAAGCACAGCGTCTGTCCATTTGAGTATTCGTTGGCAATGGCGTCGATTAGCGATGCCGTGATTGGAGATTATAACTACATGTTTGATCCACGTGCTTACCTCCGTCGCTTTTTTGATGAGCCGTCACCCCATATTGCCTTAATTGACGAGGCACATAATTTATATGATCGAGCTTGCGACATGTATAGTGCTTCCTTAACTAAGGCGCCGATTCAAGAGCTGAAACGTTTATTTAAAGACCGGCATAAACCATTAGCAAAGGTATTAGGGGCTTTGAATTTGAAATTTATTGAGTATCGTCATGAACTTGAAGAAAAGAAAGTTTATGATTTATTTAAAGATGATATAGATAAAGTTTTTTTAACAAAGATTCAATCTCTTCTTGAGGCGTTGGAAAAATATTTATATCGGCACCCTGAGACTGAATATAAACCCCAATTAATGAATTTATATTTTGATTGTCATCAATTTTTGCGAATTTCTGATTATTACAATGACAGTTTTCGCGTTCGTTATGAACGATCGGGGATTGAAGTCAAGATAAGTCTGATTTGTTTAAATCCAAGCCTTTATTTAAGTGAAAAAATGGAGCGAGTTCGATCAAGTATTTTATTTTCAGCGACCTTACATCCACTGAGCTATTATCATACTGTCTTACTTCATGATGAGGAGTGTGAGCAAATCTTTTTACCCTCACCTTTTGATCGCGAGCATTTAGATTTATATGTCCATCATGGCATTTCAACGAAGTATAAGCAGCGGGATCAAACGCTTGCCCCCCTGATTTCAACAATTTATCAAGTAACTAGAAACCAGCAGGGGAATTATCTTGTATTCTTTCCATCGTATCAATATCTAGAGATGGTGTATGAGGCGTATAAAGAATTAATAGACGATGAGCAACGTTTATTAAAACAAGAGCGTGAGATGGATGAGTCAGCTCGTGAAGCCTTTTTAGATTCATTCCAAGCCAATTCTAGTGAAACTTTGGTGGCATTTGCTGTTTTAGGTGGTGTTTTTAGTGAAGGGATTGACCTTATTGGAAATCGACTGATCGGTTCTATTATTGTTGGGGTTGGACTTCCTCAAATTAATCCTTTGACTGAACAGCGTCGACTTTATTTTGAAGAAGCTTTTAAGAAGGGATATTTATATGCCTATCTTTATCCTGGGTTTAATAAGGTGATGCAAGCAGTGGGACGTGTGATTCGAACAGAAGAGGATAAAGGCGTTGTGATTATGATTGATGAACGTTATATTGAACCCACGTATTTATCACTCTTTCCTTATGAATGGCAACATGCAAAGTTTTTAAAATAATCGTCACGACTAAAGACAGAGCTACGGCTCTGTTTTTATGTTTTAGTTTAGACTCATTGACTTTTATTTGTGAATATGGTAATTATTTAGATATCTAAAGATTTGATATCTAACTATTTAAAAGAAAAGGAGGGATAACATGAAAGGAAAATTAGATGATAGTAGGTCAAAATCATTGCATCGTGCGTTTATTCGGACATCAAAGATGCACCGAAAAGTTTGCCAACATCGATTTCAAGAATTAGGATTGACAGAGGGGCAACCTAAAGTTTTAGATTATTTACATCATCATAATGGATGTTCACAAAAAGATTTGGCCAAGCATTGTCATATTCAACCGGCCACTGCCACGAGTTTATTAAGTCATTTAGAAAGAAGTGGATTAATTTATCGTGAAGCAAATCAAGAGGATCGTCGAATTACGAATGTCTTTTTAACGGAGACTGGATTTGAAGCCCAAAAACAGGTGAAACAAACATTTTGTGAAATTGATGAGTGTTGTTTTGTAGGATTTACAAAAGAGGAAAGAGAAGAAGTCCTTGGTTACCTGAACCGAATGTATGAAAATTTAAAGAGAAGGGAGAGTTAATAGGATGTTTAAATTATTAAGATATTTAAAGGGGCCAGCTATTTTTTATGCCATTTTGGCACCTATTTTGATGTTGCTAGAGGTTGCGATGGATTTAACCTTGCCAACCATGTTATCGAACATTGTAGACATTGGAATTGCTAATAGTGATATTAATTATGTGTTGACTGCAGGTGCAAAGATGATTCTATTTGCCTTTTTAGGGTTAATTGGAGGAGTGGGATGCTCTATTTTTTCAACTATTGCGGCAGTAAATTTAGGGCAAAATTTACGTGATGGATTATTCGCTAAAATTCAGTCCCTTTCATTTTTAGAATTAGATCATTTTAAAACATCATCATTAATTACACGTTTAACAAATGATATTACTCAAGTTCAAACGATGGTGATGATGGGACTTCGTATTTTAGTTCGTGCGCCGTTACTTTGTATCGGGGGATTATGGATGGCCTACCGATTAAGTCAAAGCTTATCCATTGTGTTTGTAATTACGATTCCAATTATTTTAATTTTTGTTGCAATCGTGATGTCAAAATCTTTCCCGTTATTTAAAACGATGCAAGAAAAAATTGATAAAGTGAACAATGTGATGCGTGAAAACTTATTAGGAGTTCGTGTCATTAAAGCATTCACCATGGAGCATAAACAACGTGATCGCTTTAATGAGGCGAATGATGATTTAATGAGTCAAAGTATTCGTGCACAAAAAATTATGATTATTTTAAATCCAGTCGTCATGTTACTGGTTAACTTTAGTGTCATTGGTGTGTTGTGGTATGGGGGATATTTAGTTCAAGATGGCTTACTTGAAACGGGTAAAATCATGGCCTTTATTAATTATTTAACACAAATTATGATGTCTATGATGATGGTGATCATGATTTCGATGAATTTCTCACGTGCAAAAGCATCAGCTGATCGTATCAATGAAGTGTTTGCCACAAATTCAAGTATTCAAGAAAATGAAAAAACAGCTGAATTAACAAACTATGACATCGAATTTAAAAATGTTTCATTTAAGTATCATGAGCACAGTGAAGAAGTATTAAAAGATATTTCCTTTAAGATTAAGCAAGGCAATCAAGTCGGAATTATTGGTGGAACTGGATCGGGGAAAAGTTCATTAGTCAATTTAATTCCACGTCTTTATGATGTCAGCGAAGGGGAAGTCTTAATTGGTGGTCAAAATGTTAAAACATTAAGCCTGAGTGAGTTAAGAGATAAGATTGGAGTTGTTTTACAAGAAAGTATTTTATTCTCAGGAACGATTGCTTCAAACTTTAAATTTGGTTACCATGAGGCGACTCAAGATGAGTTAGATGATGCTGCAAAAGATGCTCAGGCAATGGAGTTTATCCAGGCGAAAGAAGATGGTTATGAAACAGTCGTTGAACAACGTGGAAAGAACTTATCAGGTGGACAGAAACAACGTGTTTCGATTGCAAGAACATTAATTCGTGATCCTAAAATTTTAATTTTAGATGATTCATCAAGTGCACTAGATATGGCAACCGAAAGTAAGTTGCAACGAGCCATTAAAGAGCGTATGAAAGAGAGTACGGTTATTATGATTGCGCAACGTATTTCAGCAGTGATGGATGCCGATCAGATTATTGTGTTAGATCAAGGTGAGATTTCAGGAATTGGAACTCATGAGGAATTATTAAAAACAAATGAAATCTATCGTAGTATTGCGATTTCACAATTAGGGGAGGAGGCTGTCAACCATGAGTAGACCGATGGGACCAGGACCAGGTGGACCAGGACCTGGTGGACGTTTTCACAAAGCTGAGAAGTTAAAAAATCCAAAATCAACTATTAAACGATTACTGGCTTATATGAGTCATAAAGTCTATGCTTTGATTATTGTGTTTATTTTATGTATTATTTCAACGATTGTCAGTGTTTTAGCCACAAACTATTATGGAAGCATCATTGATGATTATATTGTACCCGGTGATTTATCAGGGCTAAAAACAATCTGTATCTTTATCGGGTTGATTTACTTAATTAGTGTCATTGCCACTTACATTCAAAACTTAATTATGATTAAGTTATCTCAAGAAACAACGGCAGAAATTCGTCGTCAATTATTTAATAGCATGCAAAAGCTACCACTTCGCTTTTTTGATACACATTCAAGTGGTGACTTAATGAGTCGTTTAACGAATGATGTCGATAATATTAATATGACATTGTCTCAAAGTATTACTCAAATGTTTTCAGGTATTATTACGATCATTGGGATGCTGATTGCCATGATTGTTTTAAGTCCAACACTAACAGTCGTAGGATTATTAACGACACCATTGATGTTTTTAACGTCACGTTTTTTAGTGAAAAAAACACAGCCTTTCTTTATTAAACAACAACAAGATTTAGGAAGTCTCAATGGTTATATTGAAGAGATTGTTTCGGGACAAAAAGCGGTATTGTTATTCTCACAAGAGGAGGAAGTTGAGAAGGAGTTTGGAAAGATTAACCGCCGTTTAACAAAAAGTGCAATTATGGCGCAGGCTTTATCAGGATTCATGGGACCAGTGAATAACTTTATTAATAACCTTACTTTCTTGTTAGTGGCTGTTGTTGGTGGTGTTTTAGCTCTTACAACAACGAGTATTACAGTTGGAAATATTTTTGTGTTTATCTTATATATGAGAAACTTTACACGTCCAATCAATGAGATTTTAAATATTTTTAATACGGTTCAATCTGCATTAGCAGGAGCAGAACGTGTATTTGAGATTATGGATGAAACACCAGAAACAGATCGAGAAGGTGCTCATGATGTTGAGAAATTAGACGGGGATGTCATTTTAAATCATGTTAAGTTCTCGTATGATACAGGAAAAACAATTTTAAAAGATGCATGTATTCATGCGCGTCGAGGAGAAACAGTTGCCATTGTGGGACCAACAGGTGCAGGAAAAACGACGATTATTAACTTATTAACAAAGTTTTATGATATCGATTCGGGTGAAATTTTAATCGATGGTGAAAATATTGATCAAATTACTCGTGGAAGTTTAAGACGTAGTATTTCAATGGTCTTACAAGATACGTATTTATTCTCAGAAACGGTTCGTGAAAACATCCGTTATGGTCGTTTAGATGCAAGTGATGAAGAAGTTATCCAGGCTGCTAAAATGGCGAATGCCCATAAGTTCATTATGCAGTTACCGGATGGCTATGATACGGTTTTATCGGATAATGGAAGTAATTTATCTCAAGGACAACGACAATTACTAGCAATTGCGCGTGCCGTATTATCACAAGCTTCTATTTTAATTTTAGATGAGGCAACATCGTCGATTGATACGCGAACAGAAGTTGAAATTCAAAAAGCAATGCTTCGTTTAATGGAAGGTAAGACAACCTTTGTGATTGCGCATCGTTTAAGTACGATTCGTAATGCTGATCAAATTTTGGTCTTAAATCAAGGAGAAATCATTGAACAAGGAAATCATGAAACATTACTAGCAATCGATGGTTTTTATGCTAATTTATATAATAGTCAATTTAGACAGTAAAAAAACAATCCATTAGGTAAACTAATGGATTGTTTTACTAATTTGAACAGAAGCTTAGTTAGGGCATATAGTAGTAGTAGAAGTTTCCACGAAAATAAGATAGTAAGAAAAAGTGAAAGGGTTCATAATTAAGCTTGAAATAAAGGGGGAATTTCACAACTCCATTGAAAAAGGGGGCGAAATGATGAAGCGGATGATGGATATCATGATTTCTTTTTTAATGTTGACTGTCTTATCACCCATCTATTTATTGATTGGAATCTTAGTCTTTTTTGATTTAGGTTGGCCAGTCATTTATAAGCAGCGATATCCAGGACTAAATCAAAAACTATTTACTTTGTATCGATTCAAAACAATGAATGAATCCCGAGATAAGCAAGGGAACTTATTATCACCGGAACAACGTCTAACAAAATTGGGACGTTTTTTAAAAAGCTATCATTTACAGCATCTTCCAGAGTTTTATAATGTCTTAATTGGAGATATGAGTTTAGTTGGTCCTAGACCAGTTTTGATTCGCTCCATTCCTTCGAGAAATCGACGATACATGAAATGTCATTCTATTCGTCCTGGAATGACAGGGTGGAGTCAAATTCATAGTCAACAAAACCTAACCTGGGAGGAGAAGTTTATTTTAGATGTATACTACATTGAACATCAAAGCATATGGTTTGATATAAAGATTATTTGCAAAAGCTTGATTTTGTTATTGATTCGACAATGAAAAAAAGCTAGTTTTGACTAGCTTTTTATTTTGCGGCTAATTCAGCAATTTTAACGATGACGCTAACAGCCTTTTCCATTGATGGAACTGGAATATATTCAAATTTACCGTGGAAGTTATGCCCACCTGTGAAAAGATTTGGTGTTGGAAGGCCCATGAAGGATAATTTAGATCCATCCGTTCCTCCTCGAACCGGAATAATTAAAGGTTCCACTCCAACTTCTACAAATGCTTGTTTTGCTAACTCAACAATGTGCATTTTATCTTCAATTTGAAGGCGCATATTATAGTATTGATCGCGCATATCAAGTTCAACCGTATTAGATGGATATTTTTGATTAAATTCTTTTACTAAATCTTCAACAAATTGTTTGCGTGAGTTAAAACGTTCGGTATCAAAGTCACGAATGATTAAATTTAGATAAGCTTCTTCGCAATGTCCTGAAATATCTGTTAAGTGATAGAATCCTTCATAATGTTCCGTATGTTGTGGGGTTTCAAGACGTGGGAACATGCTCGCAATTTCAGTGGCAATTAAACCAGCATTAATCATTTTGTTTTTGGCATCTCCCGGATGAACGCTTTTTCCGTGAACTGTAATTTTAGCTCCTGCAGCATTGAATGATTCATATTGTAATTCTCCTAAAATTCCACCATCCACAGTATAAGCAAAGTTGGCACCGAATTTTTCAACTTGGAAGTGATCGGCTCCGCGTCCAATTTCTTCATCGGGTGTAAAAGCAACTTTAATACAGCCATGTTTAATCTCAGGATGTTGTTTCAAATAATCAATTGCTGTCATAATTTCAGCAATTCCCGCTTTATCATCAGCTCCAAGTAATGTTGTTCCATCTGTTGTAATTAACGTTTGACCTACGTATTGATTTAAAGAAGGAAAGTCAGTTGGAGATAAAACGATATTTTTTTCTTTATTTAAAACAATATCTCCTCCCGCATAGTCAACGACTTGTGGGTTTACATTTGTGCCGCTAAAGTCTGGACTGGTATCCATATGTGAGATGAAAGCAATCACAGGAACATCATGTTCAACATTTCCTGGTAATGTCGCATAGATATAGCCATTTTCATCTTTTTCAATTTCAGTTAATCCTAATTCATGTAACTCTTCAATTAAGATATCACCAAAGAGTAGCTGTGATTCAGTCGAAGGTGTTGTTAGTGATTCAGGATTTGATTTTGTATCATAGGTAACATAGTTTAAGAAACGATCCATAACAGTTTTCATAAATAAGCCCTCCAATAATGATTCAATTTAGTATGTGCTCTTCACTTTAAATTATGTATATTTTACCATGAATTCATAAATAATATAATGAATGATGGGGTGTTTTAAGTGAATTTAGTTCACATTTTAAAGGTTGTATGTAAGGGAGGAGTCATTATGTTATAATAGAAAAAGAAAAGGATTAGTAGTAGAGGAGGTCGTTTGAGGTGGGGAAGGAAGAGAATACGTTTTTAGATGATGTAGTTGAAGTGGGAGCTAGTTTACTCGTGGGTTATGTTATTTCTCGCTTTGTTCGTCTTGCATTAGCACGGGGACAATCAATGGTGCCAACAATCAAGAATAACCAACCCATTATTTTAGATTGTCGAGCCTATCATCGAGGTGAACCTAAACGTCATGATTTAGTAGCTTTTAGAGCTCATCAAAAAAATCAACATAAATTTTTTTTAAAGCGTGTCATCGGTTTACCGAATGAACATGTTTTGGTGGAGGATGGAAGGGTCTATATTAATGGCATTTTACTAGAGGAACCTTACATTAACGAGCCGATGAAACGACATCCTAAAATTGATTTAATCGTGGAAGAAGGACACCTTTTTGTCATGGGGGACAATCGAAATCATAGCTTAGATTCACGCTCCCCTTCATTAGGCTTAATTAGAATTAAGGAAGATGTTGTTGGAGTGGTCAAGCAATTTAGAAAGTAACGTGGTGGTAACATGAAAGTAACTCGCGAAAATGAGCAATTAGTATTTATGATAGAAAAGGAACAAGCGAATCAAACCATTCGTGAGTTTTTGCAAAATTATCATTTATCACGAAAGAAAATCCATGAATTATATATGGATAAAAAAGTGACGTTAAATGGAGAAGGAACAAATTTTAATGAGCAACTTCAAGTAGGAGATCAACTATCGATTCCTGTTTTTGAAGCCGAAGAAATTGATTTTCACCCACAAAAGATGAAGTTAGATATTGTTTATGAAGACGATCATTTGTTGATTATTAATAAGCCAGCAGGATTAATGGTACACCCTGACCAAAAGAATGGAAGGGATACTTTAGTCAATGGAGTGGCTCATTATTATCAAGAAAAAGGAATCTCTCATCGAGTTCGATACATTCATCGATTAGACACGGATACAAGTGGTGGGATTATTTTTGCAAAACATTATCTAGCGCATAGCTTAATGGATTATTGGCTATCAGAGAAAAAAATTAGACGTTGGTATTTAGCTTTAGTGATGGGAAGATTAAAAACAAAAAAAGGGAAAATTGACGCTCCAATTGGTAAAGATCGTCATCATAGTGCACGACGACGTGTCGCTAAAAATGGTGATCAGGCGATTACTTTTTATCAATTAAAAAAACAATTTAAAAACTATGCCTTAGTGGAATTAGAATTGAAAACCGGACGAACACATCAAATTCGGGTTCATATGAGTCACTTAGGCCATCCATTGCTTGGAGATGTCCTATATGGAGGTGTTGCAAAAGTTGGACCACTTAAGCGACAAGCCCTTCATTCTTCACGTATTGAAATGACTCATCCCATAACAAAGGAGCTATTAGAAATTACGGTTCCATTGCCAACGGATATGCAAAAGCTCATTTAATAACAATTCAACTAGTCAGTGATGACTGACGAGTTGAATTGTTTTTTTTATAGAGTAAAGATTTTAAAAATCATTTTATAAAAAAATGTCCGAAGACATTTAGTCGATTTCGGACATTTTTGCTTCACGCCAATCATAGGGAAGCAGCTCTTTTAATTTCATTGATTTTTTTCGATTAATGAGTACCTCAGCTTCAATGTTTTTATCATTGAGTTGACTGATAAATTCTCGGCAACGACCACAAGGTGGAAGGACATTTCCACGTTTATTAATAGCTACCATTTTAACGACGTGACTTTCACCAGCAGTGATCATAGCAGCTGCAGCTGCATGTTCGGCACAAAATCCCATTGAACATTTTGTTTCAATACAAATACCTGTGTATATTTGACCACTATTTGTTAAAAGAGCAGCAGCGACACTTCCCGCTTCTGCAGCAGAAGAGAGTTGACGAGGGTTTAGAACTTCTGTAGCTTTTAAAATTAAATCTTCGAACATCATATGTCCCTCCTTTAATATGAGAGGTAATTGGGTTTATTATAGTATCAGAAAAACAAAATGAAGTCAATAAAATTTCCGATTATGGTGACGAAAAATGTCGAAATCTCAACAAAGTATTGCAGTATAATTAGTGTGTGATACCAATTATGTTTAAAAGAAATAGAATTGAGGATTTTATAAAAGGAGCTAGAATGAAGTAAACTTACTATCGCTACGAGGAGGGAATAAGATGAAAATTGAGCGTTGTGAAGAGGAGAGAGTAAATCATCATGTAGGAATTCAAAATCATAACACATCTTTTAGAGTGACAGACTTAAAACAATCGACTCAATATGATTTTGAGATTGTTAATCATCAAAAAGCTATCTTACATACTGATGGAAATGAGTGTCCTCAAGAAGTCATTGAAGAATTTTTATTTTATAGCGGTTTTATTAATCATATTGAAACATTAGAGGGAACCATTATTTATCATCAACCGAAAAAGAAAGTCATGAAAGTCCCATTATTAAACATTCAACCGAGCCAATTATATATTAATGAAGCGAAATTAAATCGCTTATTGACGTGGATTCAAAAACCAGAAGATATTATTATTCCAATCATTGAAGAAGGAAATCAATGGATCTCAATTGATGGACATACTCGACTAAAAGCAGCTGAATTATTGGGATTTAGTGAAATTTATGTTTATTTAGGTGAGTATGAACCCTATATCGATGATTTTGTTTACTTTTGCCAGAAGGAACAAAAGTTTAACATTCGTGATTTACCTATTATTACGAATGAAGCGTATCAAATCAAATGGTGCCTTTTTTGCGAGTCTTATTTTAAAACGAAAGAAATTTAAAGATTGGAACTTTCAATTAAGGTATCAATGAGTTGCTCACCGTTAATTAAGTGGATAGGTTTATCTTCTGAGAAGAGGTAGCAGTCATCTGAAAAGTGTCCGAGTGTGACAAAAACGCCTTGATCGATTTGATTATTTCGCATCATTAAATGAAGCCGATCTAAGTAAGATTGTGGAACAGGATAATCCAGTGCATTTAATAAACAAGAGACTAAAACTTTTTGGTCATCTAGATACATTTCGATATCATAAAAATGTTTATTCATTCGAGGGGTTAAAAAGATTCGCTTAAATCCTTTCATTCGAAATAAATCGGCGACTAGTTCACCAAAATCATAAGGATTCATTGAGGCAACTTGTTGACGAATTGTATTTTTTTTAAGCTTTAATTTTTTTTCTTCGAGGTCAATGAACTGACAATCAGATTTTAAATCACGGTAATAGGAGTAATATTTTAGACAACAAATCACAATGAAAGAGAATAATAAAAAGAGCAGCGTATATTGAGTTGCGCTCCAATGAGTGAAGCTTAAACTTAGGGTATATCGAATTTGTATGAGAAAAAAGACAGATAATAATAACGAACAATAAAAGAAGAACGTCATACGTTGACGTGCTGATTTTAATGATTTCGATGACATCATTTATTCCTCCAATTTATACTTTTACCTTATTATGGATTAAATTAGGGAAGATTATACGATTAAAATGAAAAGGTCCTATCCCTTTAACGGATAGGACGATTGGATTTATCGTTTTAAAAACTGTTCAGTGTTACGACGGTCTTTTGCTGATTGAGTAAAACGTTTGGCTTCAGGTAATGATTTTTTGACTTCAAGACGTGTATCTGGTACATTTCCTGTTCCGAACTCAACATCAGATTTATCTTTAATACTTTGCATAGAGGCATTCATTGGAGATCCCATTTCGTTTTTACCCATTGTTGATTACTCCTTTCAAAATTCCAAATCTAGTGTTGGAATTTTAATATTATTATGTGAGAAAAAAGTGATAATTATAGAGAAAAATTAATATAATCAGAAGGGAAATGGTGTTAAAATGCCGTTAAGTTTTTATGAACAACGAGCAAAGGAGTATTTTTTTTATGGTTAAAACACACTTAAACGATATTTACCAAATGTTTTTTTCCGTATGTAAAAAAGGAGGGATGGCTTTTGGATTTAGGCTATTGACCAGGTCGAGATAGCTTATTTTTAGCATGATAGAGGAATTAAGTGATAGCTGTCGATGATGTCAAAGAACCTGTGACATATGCAAGTGCATGACTGGGACAACCGGTTATTTATTCGTGATTGCATGAACTTGCATTTGGGAACCAATTCGATGCAGTTTAGGTGTGTGATTCGTTATGAAAGGTTCTGATGAAAGAGATGTCATCTATTTGAGATATAAATTGATTTTAAAATCAGAAGGTATCATCTACTTCTCAGTAAAAGAAGCCATTGGAACAGTTATTGAAGATGAACGCTTTTTTTCAATATTATAATGAAGACCAATTGATTGGTTTAATTCATACTTGTTACGGATTAAGTATAGGGTAAATGTGGAAAATAAAAGGTGTTGCAGAATGAGAAGTCGTCAATTGGTTGAATGTCATTATAAAAAACGAGAGTAATAGGATAAGTGAATAAAGTTCGATGAGAGAGAGGGGATATCGAATGAATCATATGGAAGTTGCTAACCGAAAAGAAAGCAATCGTCGAAAGACGAAAGCTAGTCTGAATAACTCAATGAGGGGAGAGGTTAATAGCAAAATGAGTATGGAAAATACGAAATCCACAGTAAGTCCTGTATCAGGGAGTGCACATAACCTATTGATGAGAAAGCATTCAAATGATTATCAGCATAATTTAGAGTATTTAAAGAAATATCGTTTAGAAAATGATGAGTCTGCTCTAGAGTGGTTAATTTTTAATAATACAAACCTCGTACATAAGATTATTGGGCGATATACAAAATTTTATCATCATAAGTTAGATTACGATGATTTATTCTCGGTTGGATTAGAAGGGCTGATGAAAGCCATTGAAAAATTTGACTTCACTTACGATAACAACTTCTCAACGTATGCCACCTATTGGGTGAAACAGGCTGTAACACGAACGATTGCGGATGAAGGATTTACTATCCGAATTCCAGTCCATATGTTTGAATCTATTAATCAAGTGATGAGATATGAGCAAAAAGCAGATCAAGGAAATGAACCGATTGATGTGTCTAATTTATGTGGAGAATTAAATATTCCAATGGAGAAGTATGAAGCAGTTAAACGTGTTCAGACTTATATGTTAAAACCTACTTCATTAAACGGATTTGTTTCAAAGGAAGATGAGGATACTGAGCTTCAAGATTTAATTTCTAATGAAAATGAATTGCTGACTGAAGGCGGTTCACGCATGTATGACAATCCTGAAAAAAAAGCCATGGATGAAGATTTAAAAGCCTATATGGATAAAATGATTTTAAGTTTAAATCCTCGGGAACAGTTTGTGATTACTCACCGTTTTGGACTAAATGGAGCAGAAAAGAAAACATTAGAAGAAATAGGAGCAATTGAAGGGGTCACACGTGAACGAATCCGTCAAATTGAAGCAAAAGCGATGAGAAAGTTACGGACGTTGCTGATTCGATATAAAGAGTACTTAATCAATTAATCCGTCTATTAATAAATTACCCAAAAAGTGATAGTGTAAATGCTATTACTTTTTTTATCAAAAATAGTTGGAATTTATGTATTGAATTGACAGGCGTTAACGAAAGGAATATATGATACAATGAAGAAGGTATGAACTAAAGGGAATGAAAAGGAGAGGGTAGAGAAAGGGAAGGAGAAGTTAGTAGCTATGATTAAAAAGATTGAGAAAAAACAATTAGGAACAGCTTATCATACATGGATTCAAAGTCTATTTCATTTTTCACATACAAACTATCATCAACCCTCAAATACATTTGGAGTCTTACGTGTCATCAATGATGATATTTTACATGCGGGGAGCGGACATGATTTACATAAACATAAAGACGTAGAAATTTTAACTTATATATTAGAAGGCGATTTAACACATACCCCGAGGCAGCATGAGATAAAGACCCTGCATCGAGGGGATCTTTATTACATGAGTGCTGGAGGCGGGATTGACCATGGTGAATTTAATTGGGGCGATACTTCCGTTCGAATGATTCAAATATGGATCAAACCGAATGAAAAAGGATTAACTCCAAATGTTCAATATGCAAGCTTTAATAGTAATCATGCCAAAAACCAATGGCACTTAATTGCTTCCCCCACTGAGACAACGCCTATCACAATCTATCAAGAGGCGTATATCTGGTTAATTGAACTTGAAGCGTTTAAACAAACTCAATTTGATATAAAAAAAGGCCGTCAAGCTTATTTAATTCAATTAGAGGGAAGCTCTGTGATTAATGATGAGGAAATGGCCTCAAGAGATGGTATGGAGATTTATGAAGATCGAATTGAGATTAAAACTCATGAACAGTCACAGTTTATTTTAATTGAAATGGCGTTAGCATCAGATAATCACCAAATTGAATAGTGGGCATATACTATAGTGTCGTACTAAAAAACACACGATCAACTGTTTCCTGAGCTGGATTTATCGATCGTGTGTTTTATTATATGATTCAGTCAATCAGTTATACAGAATGAAATGAGACGTTTTGAATTAAATCTCTACAATTTTTGCAGAAATTTTTGCTAATAATTGAATAACAGCTTGAATAACAAGATCAATCTGAATTTGTTGTTGATTGATAATAATATCATCAGAGCATTGAATAGCGATGACTTCTTTTTGTAGTTGTAGAACTTTCAATTGTTGATCTAATCGTTGAAGATCACTGGTGTCAGCATTATCTTGAGCATCAAAGACCGTGATAGCAGCTTCAATAGCAGCCTGTAGTGAAGCTTGAAGAGCTATTAAAGCCTGTGCTTCTTGTTGATTAATAGTAACACCATGGCTTTTTTTAATAACTAAAGTTTGACTTTGTTTTTGAATACCATTCATTTTCATATCTTCTGTCTGATCAACATCTTGTTTATAATGGTCTGGACATTGATATTCAGAATAGTAACAGTTTGACTTCATAGTAATTCACCTCACTTAGATATCCTCTTTTTTATATAACAAGTTCATTAAATTTCAATAAATTTTGCTTCAAGTTTTGCAAGAAGTTGGAGTGCCACTTGTATTAAAGCATCAATTTGAATTTGTTGTTGATTCAATGTAATATCATTGCAATCTTTAATAATAATTTTTTGACATTGCAATTGAGCAGCTTTAATCGATTGAATAATTGATTGTAATTCGCGAACATCATCGTCATTATCATCCAAGTCAAATGCGATTAGAAGTACGTCAAGAGCAGCTTGTAAAGCAATTTGAAGGATAATCAATGCTTGAGCCTCAGTTTGATTGATTCGGATTTGGTTAGAATCTTTGATAAAGATTCCTTGAAATTCTGATTGTAACACATCAATACTTGTATCAGCGGATTGTGATTCAGTATCACGGTCATAATAATTAGCCATTTGTTGATCACCTCACTTGTTTTGTATTACATGATATTTTATTCAAACGTGAGTGATTTAAGGAGTGCGCTTGTACCGCTTTAAGTACACATTTTTAAAGATAGTAGCGAAAAAACGGAATACTAGTTTTTTTGATAGGCAAATTATGATAAAATTTAGAGGTCAAATCCTCTTTTAATTAATAGATTTATTGAATGAGTGTCAATTAATTATTTTTTAGGGTAGACTATGAATAAATGAAACTTTTATATAAGAAAGGATGAAACTCATGAAAGTATTAGTCACTGGAGGGGCAGGATATATTGGACGTACCGTTGTATCAGCCTTAGAAGATCATGGACATACACCAATCATTTTAGATTCGTTAGTCACAGGTCGTAAAGAATTTACGGAAGGGAAAATCTTTTACCAAGGAGATATCGCAGATCGCCAAGTTTTAGAAAAAATATTTACTGATCATCCTGAAATCAAGCACTGTATTCACTTTGCAGCATTAATCGTGGTGCCTGATTCAGTCTCAAATCCATATGAATATTACACAGAAAATGTTTCTAAATCGTTAGAGTTATTTAAAAACTTAAATGAATTAGGATGCAAAAATGTTGTATTCTCATCATCAGCTTCATTATATGATGTCGTACCAGGGTTCAAAGTAACTGAATCAGCACCATTAAAACCATCAAGTCCATATGCTCGTACAAAATACATGATGGAAATGATTTTACAAGATTTCTGTCACGCGTATGGGATGCATGGAATTGCACTTCGCTACTTTAATCCAATTGGAGCGGACCCAAAATTACGTTCTGGAGCACACGTTCAGTTCCCATCACACGTTTTAGCTAAATTATTAGAAGCTGCTTCAAGTGAGGAAGCGATCTTTAATATCACAGGAGTGAACTGGCCAACACGCGATGGTTCAGGAATCCGTGATTATATTCATGTTTGGGATTTAGCGATGGCACACGTTAAAGCCATTGAAAACTTTGATCAAGCCTTTGCACGCTCTGAAGATCCATCAAATCCTTACTTAGTCATTAACTTAGGAACAGGAAATGGTGTAACGGTTAAAGAATTAGTGTCTATTTTTGAATCTGTATTAGGTCGTGAAGTCAATAAAGCAGAGACTGAACCACGTCCAGGAGATGTGGCAGGTGCTTATGCAAGCTGTGAACGAGCTAAAAACTTAATTGATTGGGAAGCTAAATACTCAATTGAAGATGGAATTCGTGATGCCTTCCGTTGGGATGAGATTCGTGAAACGATTTTAAATTATAACTAAAAAATTTGCCCCTAACCTCATGGTTAGGGGTGATTGAAATTAGGGATGAGAAATGCAACGTAAAATCAAATGGTTAGTTTTATTAGTATGGATGTTGGTCATCTTTTTATTTTCTGCACAGACTGGGGAGCAATCTTCAGAAAGCAGTGGTTTAGTAGAACAATTGCTGTCACTTTTTCCATTTATACCACACCAACTGTTTGGAATAGAATTACAGCTCATCATTCGAAAAGGTGCGCATTTTACTGAATATCTGATTTTGTATGTACTAATATTTAATGTTATAATTGATTATCTTTCATTTAGACGAGTATTATTTTATGCATTATTGGGTGTCTTTTTATACGCTTGTACGGATGAACTTCACCAGGCTTTTGTTCCTGGACGTGCTTGTGCATTTACTGATGTTTTAATTGATACCTCAGGGGGAGCACTTGCCATGGTGTTGATTGCAATGATTAACCAACTTCAAATCATAACAAAAAGGCTTAAAGAAATTTAGTTCTTTGAGCCTTTTACTATTCTGAACTCGCCTCATTTGTTTCACTTAACGAGGCTGCTGCCCCTGGACAACAGGCAATAATTTGATCTTGAAGTTCAGCAATGGTTTGTTTAAGTTCATTAATCTCGTCTCGAAGTTCTTGTTTTTCAATTGCCTCAATTTTGTCTTGACGTCGCTCGTCGAGCTCTTGTAAATAAAATCCTTGCTCAGCAATATATTCAATATTAGTTGCAATAACCTCTAAAAAGTTTCCGATAGCCTCTTGTTCCTCTGGACGTTGTGCTTCCATTGAAATCAGGACAGCAATGATATAACCAAGTGTTACAAAGGTGTAAGGATCTAGTGAGAGGAGAAAGGGTAAAAATGGAGGGCATTCAGGTGGTACTCGGTCTTCTGCAGATATATTTTGTTCGGTTTGTCCTAGTCCCTCATCAATATCACCTTCATCGAAAAAAGGAGAAGCTGGCGGAGGGGGTGGAGGTGGTGAAAAGGCTTGACGCATGAAAATCCCCCTTTGAGATGATACTTACCGTTGGTATAGGTAATCAACCTATTATATATTTATGTCAAAAAAAGAGTAGTGTTATCTCAAATCGATGGATTTGTTTACTTATTTATAAAAATCGATGATTGAGATAGTGTCCTATGGCGCTTACATCTATATCACTTGCTTTAAAATTTTGAGTACTAGTTAAATATTTACAATATATTCAATTTCATGACGTATGAATATGTTAGAAAGTGATAAACTAAAGGATATCCAAATTTTAAAGGAGTGGCACTTGTGAAGCAATGGTTAATATTACTATCACTAGGTCTTTTAGTCGTTTTAAGTGGATGCCGTAGTCAACATGAAGCGAAGATTTTTAATGCTTTAAATGAGCATATTTCTAGTCAAAATAAATGTAACGTCAATAATCAAACATTGACTGATTTGATTAGCAAGGAAACGACGATATACAATGACATTATTGAAAAAGGTTTAGATCCTTTTGATCAAGTTCAACCATTAATTGAAGAGGGAAAAACAACTGTTCAAGAAAGTAGGACTTATCTTGAAACGTATCAAGCCTGTATTCTAAGAGCGCGTTTGAATCAGTCAGAATTAGAAAAACAGAATCAAGAAAATAAAAATGATCAATCAAAAACAGAAACGAACACTTTAATTTCTCAATATGTAAACTATGAGACAAGTTTAATTAAGTATGTTGAAGCCTTATTGGCTTTAAAT
The DNA here is from genome assembly GCF_025594995.1 of Turicibacter sp. GALT-G1. Classification (NCBI taxonomy): domain Bacteria; kingdom Bacillati; phylum Bacillota; class Erysipelotrichia; order Erysipelotrichales; family Turicibacteraceae; genus Turicibacter; species Turicibacter sp. GALT-G1. The sequence goes on along the minus strand of NZ_JAMQUS010000025.1, from coordinate 814 downwards.
GAAGCACAAAACGTTTTTTATCGTGAAATTACTCCATCAACCCCGGTAGCGAGATTAGATGAGTTAGTAACGGCTATTAATTTAGCTATCGATGAAGCTAATGCCATTTCTTTATTACATCAAGAAGCATTAGTAACTTTTAATACAAGTTATACTAACTATTATGAAACCTATATCAAGTAATTAAAAAATAAGAGATTAAATCAGGAGAGGAGGGGACTATTAGGGCATCAAGTCCTAATAGTATCATCACATGAATGTTATTTTAGCCACGAATCAGAAACATTTTGCAGATGCTTTTAGAATTCGTACGACTGTATTTATTGGAGAACAATCCGTCCCAGTCCAGGAGGAAATTGATGACTATGATTGTTTTGTTCCTATTTTTATTGCCTATGAGGATGAAAAGGCTTTGGGAACAGCTAGGGTGATTATTAAAAATAAAGATATTGCTAAAATTGGACGTGTGGCTGTTTTAAAAGAGGCACGTAAAAAAGGTTTTGGAAAAAATCTGATGTTAGAGGCCATGAGTTACATCAAAGGACAGACCACTGCTAAAGAGATTCAACTAGATGCACAATTGACAGCTGTTAAATTTTATGAAAGTTTAGGCTTTACTTCTTATGGAGAAGTGTTTAAAGATGCTGGCATCGATCATGTCGCAATGACTTATCCTATTTCAAGGAAATAAAAAGACAATGACTAAAAGGTCATTGTCTTTTTATGTGCGCCCGGCATGGGTATTATCTAACGGGTTAAAGTCCCGAGTACGTCCAAGTAGCGGAAAGTACATAGCCTAAGACAAGGGTGTCCT
>NZ_JAMQUS010000024.1:0-29569 GCF_025594995.1 Turicibacter sp. GALT-G1 | reverse complement strand
TAAATCTTACAAATAGGTAAAATATTCACGAGAGCTACATATCATTAACAAAAACACCAAGAAACGGAATTCGTTTACTTGGTGGCTGAATAGTTACAAATGAACTATAACTAAATTTTTTTCTTTAAAAATTTAAAGAGAGGGGGAAAATAAAAACCTGATGAATTCATCAGGTTTTTATTTTATTATTTAACAGCAGTCATGTGTGCAATGACTTCGATGACTTGAGGTGTAATATAGAATAAAGCTGTTCCAATTACTAATCCTTTTGCTGCATCTTTTAACATTTGAATTTGTTTCATTTCAAATTCCTCCTTTGGTGTTTTTAATTAACCCCAAAGGTTTTACAGGCCTTCTTCCTATAAAACGCATATTGCGTTTAAACAAGAAAAATAAACAGAGCCTAGTGGCCGCGTTTTCTCATTAAGGTGAGAAATTAGCCTTCATATTGGTTTCTGTGAAGAGTTTTATCTCATCATTTATGTTTGCAATCTGAGCTCTATTTATGAAAAAGCGCTCGTAATTAACTTATATGGTAATTACTTTCTTTTTGTGAATGCTTCGGCGATCATCATTACCGACGATGATCTTAACAACACATAAAGAACAGTACGTGGAAATTGTTCTTTTCCTTCAACCTCGAAACATTCCTTGTCTTAACGCAAGGGGTTGAGTGAATAGAATATCATGTTTTGATAGATTAAACAATATAAAAAATGAAAAATTATAATTTGGCTAAAATAGAAATTCCATCCATGATGAAATGATCAATCATGGTTGCCATTTCAGTTGAACTCATATCCATTCCATTATTAAACCACTGTTCAGTTACCCCTAAAACACCATTTAAAACGAATGATAAAAAGTAACAGTAATGAGGACGTGAAGTGTCCTTATAAATCATATTCATTAAATCAAGTCCCATTGTTTTAATTAAATATTGAAGTTTATTGAGAAAAATTCCTTCTGATTGTGAGTGTAATAAAACTTCAAATAAGTCACGGTTATCTTCAATATATGAGAATAATTCATCTAATAATTCATAACAGGATGGCATATTGATTTTGCATCGATAATCTAGCATCATCTCTTCAATGGCTTGTAATGTTTCGTCTTCAATTTTAGAAAGGAGATCGTAGATATCAACATAATGTAAATAAAAGGTTCCTCGATTTAAGTCTGCTCGTTCTGTGATATCTTTAACGGTGATATCTTTAAATGGTTTTTCGTGCATCAACTCAATTAAGCTTTGTTTAATTAATTGCTTTGTGCGACGTACACGGCGATCTTCTAATTTCATGCTTCAATCCTTCCTCCCAATAATATTAATCAACAGATTCTGCCTTATTGTTGATTAATCGGCACGAAAATGAACATTGAGTATTGTATCTCACTTTGAAGTCCATCATAATAGAGTTAATGATAAAAGTCAATCAACAAAGAGGAGTGGGTGAGATGAAGAACTATATTACTTTTAAAGATGTAAAGAAAGTTTATAAGATGGGCGAGGTTGAGATTGAAGCCTTAAGTGGTGTTAATTTTTCAATCGATAAAGGTGAATTCGTCGTTGTTGCTGGAGCCAGCGGAGCCGGTAAAAGTACGGTACTTAATATTTTAGGTGGAATGGACACTGCAAGTAGTGGGACAATTTCAGTCGGTGGGAATGAGATAAGTAATTATAATAATAAAGAGTTAATCACTTATCGTCGTCATGATATTGGATTCGTTTTTCAGTTCTATAACTTAGTTCAAAACTTAACCGCGATTGAGAATGTCGAGTTAGCAACACAAATTTGTGAAAATCCATTAGATGTGCATGAAGTATTAGAAGCAGTTGGGCTTGGTCATCGTAAAAATAATTTCCCCGCACAAATGTCAGGTGGAGAACAACAACGTGTCGCAATTGCACGGGCACTCGCTAAAAATCCAAAATTATTACTGTGTGATGAACCAACAGGTGCATTAGACTATAATACCGGGAAAGCAATTTTGAAATTATTACAGGATACATGTCGTAATATGGGGATGACCGTTGTGATGATTACCCATAACTTAGCCATCGCACCAATGGGAGATAAAGTAATCCATGTTCGAAATGGAAAAGTCTCAAGTATTGAAATCAATGAAAATCCAACTCCAGTCGAAAGGATTGAGTGGTAATCATGAGTAAGAGTTTAACAAAAGATACCATTCGTGATATTAAGAAATCGATAGGTCGTTTCTTATCTATTCTCATGATTTGTGCCTTAGGGGTTGCCTTTTTCGTGGGAATTAAATCATCACCGCTATCTATGGAAAAGACGGTTGATCAATATTATGATGACTATAATATGATGGATTTAAGACTTGTTTCAACCTTTGGTTTTACACAAGAAGATGTCAATGCCCTTGCCAAGTTAGAAGGAATTGAAGGGATTTTTCCAACTTATTCACAAGATGTATTAACGAACTATCATAATCAAGAGTTAGTTTTAAAAGTTCATGCATTGCCAATTGACTTAAGTTTAGATGATCCGAATTATATTAATCAAGTCCGTGTCATTGAAGGGCGACTACCTGAGAAATCAGGAGAGGCGGTTGTTGAACGGAATGCCTATTTTGAATCAATCGAGATTGGTTCAACCATTACCCTTGAATCAGGAACAGACACAGCATTAAGTGATAACTTGAAAACAACAGAATATACCGTTGTCGGAATTGTTGAGACGCCCTATTATTTATCATTTGATAAAGGAAGTACGACAATCGGAAATGGTGAGATCTCAAGTTTCATTATGATTCCACAGGAAGATTTTAAATTAGATATTTATACTGAAATCTTTGTCACAGCAAGTGATGTTTTATCGCTTGATACATTTAGTAAGAGATATGAGGAGGCGCTGAAACCACTTATTTCTTCCATTGAAACATTAGCAGATACGCAAACTCAAAAACGTTACGATGAAGTTATTACTGAGGCTAATGAGGAATTAGATAAAAATCGTCAAGAATATGAAGAGAAAAAATCAGAGGCTTTAGAACAATTACAAAAAGCTGCTTATGAGTTAGAGGAAGCTAAAACAACGATTGAGTCAGGAAAATCGGAACTTACTTTAAAGAAAGCAGAATTTGAACAAACCATTGCTGACGCTAAAAAACAAATTGCCAATGGAGAAGCGGAGTTAACAAAAGGTGAAGCTGAATTTAATCAAGCTTATAATGAGTTTTATGCCAATAAAGAGAGTGCTTGGGCAAAAATTGAGGAAGCCAAACAAGAAATTAGTCAACGTGAAGAACAATTAAATCAATTAAAAACAGCTATAGATCAAATGAAAGCTAGTTTAGAAAGTCCGATGCTCACAGAAGAACAAAAGGCTGGTATTCAGGCTCAATTAACGCCACTTGAAGAACAGTATCAAAGTGGAATAACTGCGTTAGCAGCTGGAAAAGCAGAGCTTGAGCAAAATGAACAAGCTTTAATTAACGGGGAACAACAGTTGTTGACAACGAAGCAAACACTTGTGGCTTCTCGTCAGGAATTAAATACGCAAAAAGCTAATCTTGAAGATGAAATAGCTAAAGCGAATCAACAATTTGACAAGGCTGAAGCGGAGCTTACCAAAGGAGAAGCTGACTTAGCTGAAGGTCAGAAACAGTATGAGGAAGCTAAAGCAGAGGCTGAGTCAGGATTTGCCGAAGCTGAAGAAAAGTTAGCCGATGCCAAGCAACAGATTCAAGATATCGCTTCTCCTGAATGGTATGTTTTAGACCGTAATAAACATTATTCCTTTGTTGATTATAAAGGAGCAGCTGAAAGTATCCATGCTATTTCTCAAGTGTTTCCAGTTTTCTTCTTTATGGTTGCTGCGCTCGTTTGTTTAACAACGATGACACGAATGGTTGATGAGCAACGAATGAATATTGGAACGTTAAAAGCATTAGGATATGGTAAGTGGAAAATTGCTTCTAAGTTTTTAATTTATGCTGGTTTAGCAAGTTTAACCGGAAGTATCATTGGAGCAGTTGTTGGAAACTATGTTTTTCCAACTGTTGTAATTGATGCGTATTCAATGATGTATGTGTTACCAGAAACGATTATTGTCTTTAGTTGGTCACTTATTTTAACAGCATTGTTAATTGCAGTTGGAGTCACAACCTTATCAGCTTATTTTGCTGTCAATTCAGAACTTGTTGAAACCCCATCTATCTTAATGAGGCCAAAAGCTCCAAAAGAGGGGAAACGTATTTTACTTGAACGTATTCCATTTATTTGGAATCGCCTGAGCTTTATTGGAAAGGTAACGGTTCGAAATATTTTCCGTTATAAAAAACGTTTCTTTATGACAGTGTTTGGAATTGCAGGATGTACAGCTCTATTATTAACAGGATTTGGTCTAAAAGACTCGATTCGTACGATTGTGGATAAACAATTTGGAACGTTATTCCTATATGATATGACATTAACGTTTAATCGTGAAAGTACGGAAGAGGATCAAGCTAATGTAGTAAGCTCTTTAAACAAGGATGAACGCATTGTCGGGTCACTTTTAACAACGAGTGAAAATGGTAAACTATTGGCCAACGATGAAGAAAAAGATATTACGATTTTTATTCCTGAGAATTTGGATGACTTAAGTCAGTTTATTCATTTCCAAAATCGTAAAACAGCGATGGATTTTAGTTTAACTGATGAAGGAGCTATTTTGACAGAAAAGATAGCCAAACAGTTAAATGTTAAAGTTGGCGATCACATTACACTTGAAAATGCTGATGGAAAAAAAGTCGAGGTTTTAATTTCAGGAATTACTGAGAACTATATTTCTCATTACATTTATTTATCAAAATCATATTATGAGCAATTATTTGATAAACAATTAAGCTTTAATCAGTTAGTTGCTATTTCTTCTCTAGAGGATGAGGCTATACAATCTGATCTTTCAAGTGAGCTAATGGCTTTAGAGGAAGTCAGCGGTATTAGTTGGGTTTCAACGTTAAAATCAAGCTTTAATGATATGATTCACAACTTGAACTACGTCATTATCTTATTGATTGTCTCAGCTGGAGCTTTAGCTTTTGTCGTATTATACAACTTAACGAATGTCAACATTTCTGAGCGTATGCGCGAAATTGCCACAATTAAAGTGTTAGGATTTTATGATAATGAAGTATCTGCTTATATTTATCGTGAGAACATTATTTTAACCTTAATTGGAACGTTCGTTGGGCTTGGATTAGGGGTGTTGCTACATCTATTTGTTATGACAACAGTTGAAATGGATATGATGATGTTTGGTCGCCAAATTCGTGGATTAAGTTATGTGTATGCAGCGGGATTAACCTTTGTATTTGCTGCACTTGTTAACTTCGCGATGTATTATAAATTAAAACGAGTAGAAATGGTTGAGTCCCTAAAATCAGTGGATTAATTGAATAAGAAAGAGAGCTTATAAAAATATAGGCTCTCTTTTTTATGCCGACTAATTTTATCGAACTATTTTGCCGGTATATAATACAATTTATCTGTTTTTGGAAAGAAAACGTATTAAATCCAATTGATTGTAGTTTTATCAGCATAATTGTTTATTAAGAACATAAACTTTTCATATAAACAGACAAAGGGATAGTTAATAGAATGATAATAAATAGTGTCATTTAATTCTAAAGGTAAATTGAAGAACAGGGGCGATAAAAGTGAAAATCTGCTATTTAGTAGTAAAAAATAATCAAATGTTAGAAGTTGATCAGAAAAAGATTACAGCAACTATTCTTGCTATGGTGAGTCTTGCCATTCCTAAACCAAATTCTATTGTCATTAGGGTAACTATGCCACCGATACCAAACGTCGACATAAAGGCATTAATTCAAGCGATTATTCAGGTTAAATATCCTCAATTGCTTAATATATACTTCACTAAAATTAGAAAAGATCATGAGCTTTTAAAGCTAGATTTTATTTAGTATTAAATATAGTTAGGTGACTAAATCAGCAAAGACTGTATGATTAACATTTAATTTTGCGTATAGAGATTGTAGAGAGTCGCACATACTAAAATAACAGAAAATTGTTTGAGTGCGGAGGAAATCAAATGTCAACTCGTTATCAAGAATGTGTAGATGAATGTTTAGCATGTATGAAGGCGTGTAACTTTTGTTTTAATGCGTGTTTAATTGATGATCATATGGAGCCTTTTGCTCATTGTATTCATTTAACAAAAGATTGTGCTGATATTTGTTCTTTTGTTGCAAAAGCTTTATCGTCACAAACAAACTTTAAGAATCAACTTTGTCAAGTGTGCGCAGAGATCTGTCGTGTTTGTAGTGTCGAATGTATGAAACATGCACATACTTATCAACATTGTTTACGTTGTGCACAAGCTTGTGAATCATGTGCTATTGCTTGCGATAAAGTACTAGAGGTTTATTGATTTGTGTCAGATGAATTTTTAAATAAAAGAGCTATCAGAGACAAAAAATTATAAAGTATTCAATAAGAAGTTAATTGAGGAAGAAAAGGTTCGTTTAGGAAGTAGTCATTTGATGGAGAAATTAGAGTCATGTAAAGGTGAATCTTTTAAGGTGTTTGTATTGATTAGGATATATGAAAATCACTGAAGTGAAAAATTAAATAAAAAATTAGTTTCTTTAATCCTAAGATTGTTTTTTCTTAGTATGATCATTTTGAAATGATGAAACAAGGAAATTCGCATGGGAAGCCTGTTAAATAATTAGCGGATTATTTTAATTGACTATCAGAAAAAGTGATTTGAATGAGTGAGGGTGAAAATGGATTTATCTGTATTCTGCTCTGCTCATATTTCAGTTGAGATGGTTAATAGCATAGAAGAGTTTAGATCAATTGTAAAATAGATTACCTCAAATAATAAAAAAAGCCTCACAAGATAGTACTGAATGTGAAAATCAGAATACTATCAGTGAGGTTTTAAATTATGTTATTAGACTTGTCCTAATAAAACTTGAACTAATAATGCCACAATTACAACAATGGCTGAAATAATGAATCCATGAAGCATAGGAAGGAAACCAGATTTTGTTACATCACGAATATCTGTTTTTAATCCGATTGCAGCTAATGCCATAACCATAAAGAATTTACTTAATGTTGAAAGAGTTGAACTTAATGCTGCTGGAATAATACCAACACTATTTAATAAAGCAGCTCCTAAGAATAATAAAATGAACCAAGGGAAAATCTTTTTGAGGTTAACTTTCTTTTGCTCAACTGCTGCACCTGCATTTTGTTTCATTTTTAATTTTTCATTTAAATATGAGAATGCTAATACGACAGGAATAATTGATAACGTACGTGTTAATTTTACGATCGTTGCGAAATCACCCGCTGCATCACTATAGGCATATCCCGCTGCAACAACTGAAGATGTATCATTTACGGCTGTACCAGCCCATAATCCAAAGGCCATATCACTTAGCCCAAGAGCCGCACCCATAATAGGGAATAAGATAACCATGACAACATCAAAAATAAATGTTGCAGAAATAGCATACGCGACGTCTGAATCATCTGCATCAATAACTTGTGATAAAGTGGCAACTGCTGTTCCACCACAAATTCCCGTTCCAGCTGAAATTAATGAACTAAGTTTCCAGTCCATTTTAAATAGTTTTCCGAATAGATAACCGAATCCAAATGCTGCCGCTAAAGTGAAGACCATAACAACAAGTGAGTATTTACCAACATGAATAATTTGGCTAACACTTAAGCTTGTTCCTAATAAGACAATGGCAACTTTTAAAAGTTTTTTTGAGCTAAAAGTAATTCCAGCTTTGTATGTCGTAGTGTCTTTCATGAAAAAGTTAATAGCCATCCCCATTAAAAGTGCAAATACACTCGCCCCAATGATATGAACATATTGATTTAAAATCGTTGCAATAATTGCAATTGCTAATGAAAGAAGTACACCAGGTAAAATTTTTTTCATAAAACTCCTCCTAATTTTTATTGTATCTTTACAATACCATGTAAATTGATATAATAAAAATTATACATTTTTATACAAATATAAATATTTCTTATAGTAGGTGGAGTATGATTGATTATCGATTGCTCACATTTATTGATGTGTGCGAAACAAGAAGTTTAACTAAAACAGCCCAGCATCTTTGTTTAACCCAACCCGCAGTAACCCAGCATATTAAATATTTAGAAGAAACGTATAATACTAAATTATTAGTTTATGAAGGGAAGAAGATGCGACTTACAGAATCAGCACAGGTTCTTTTACAGTATGCATTAAAAACACAGGCTTTATTAAAATCAACCGAAACAGAGATGTATGAATTAAAAACAAAACAAGTGCGACTTAATTTTGGGGCAACCTTAACGATAGCAGACTATGTCATGCCGACCATCTTAGATGCTTATCTAAAGAGGTTTCCAGATATTCAACTTAACTTTAAAGTTCAAAATACAACTCATTTAATCGATGCTCTTTTAAAAGGTAAAATAGAATTTGCCTTTATCGAAGGATATTTTGATAAAGAGCAATTCGAGCATCATTTACTTAAGAAGGATGAGTTCATTTTAGTAGCAGCAGCTAATAGCCCCTTAGATGAAGTCATCACACTAGAGGAATTAAAAAAGCAACGACTCATTATCCGTGAGGTTGGATCAGGAAGTCGAGACATCTTAGAGAAATTGCTAGCTAATACGAATAGTTCACTTAACCAATTTAAACAGCTTGATGAAATTGGAAATTTAAAACTTTTGAAGTATCTAATCAAACAAAATCATGGTGTGACGTTTATTTATAAAGAAGCCGTTAAAGAGGAATTAGAAAGAAAAGAATTAAAACAAATTCAAGTTGAAGGAATTAATCTCAATCGCGAATTCAATTTTATCTATTTAAAATCATCTTTACAAAAAGAAAAATATTTAAACTTTTTAAAATTTGCTAAGAGTCAAATAGGGGAGTAACTATTTAAACATAAAAATATCACTGGTGCAAAGTAGGATTTTAAAAGTGTCTCATCTTATCAAAAGCGATTTATATATAAAACGAAAAATAATTTATATAAGTCTATTTAAGTTTTTTGCACGATAAAAACTAAAGCCCTAGTAGTGGAGGATTAGATTTCTTTCAGAAATCGCTAGGTGACCCAAGCCCTATCAGGGGAGGAAAGCTACGAGTTCGTAAACTTACTCCGTAGCATAGGTGGCCCCCAGACTATAGTCTGACTTGAGGGGTATAACTATCAAATATTTAGATTGCTATCGTAAATGTAGAAATTATTTCTGTTTGTATTTAGCGACTAAAGCAAAAAAAGGAACTGATTTAAAAATCGGTTCCTTTTTTGCTTTAAAAAATTTCATTGAAATAGGAAAAGTAATTAATAATCAGTCGACTAAACATCTCCTGTAATAAATAATCGATACATTTAATTATGCATAACTTCATGATCAAGAAGTTGTAAGTTATATTGACGGATTAGTTCGCAAAGTCGTTTTGCATACTCAAGATTTCCAGCGATGTCCACAGCTGTACTATATCCCCCCACTTCAATTGCTTTAGCTTGAATGCGATAATTTTTGGCATCAAATACACCTGCTTCATGATAACATTCATTATTTAATAAGAAGTTCGCATGGTCCTCGATTGAAGCCAGCCAATTATCATATTCACGAAAATCTGCATCAATTACTTCATTATCATACTCTGTCGTTGTGTAAGTAGCATAATCTCCATCCCAAGAATCATCCGCTTTAATTCCGAAGAGGTTATACTCATTACGACTTAATTCAGATTGGCCCCAGTTAGATTCTAGAATAGCTTGAGCAATTGTAATTGACGGTAAAATCCCTGTTTTTCTATAATTGATTTTAGCGGGATTAACTAACTGATTAATAAATAAAGTTTCCTTCGCAGAAGGCTGTAATTTATGAGGGGTATAACCTTCATATTTTAAGTCCTCCATATATGTCTTAGCACGCTCACGTTCTTCATTCGTGTAAAGAGAATCGACTAACACTTCATCTAGGGATTTTACTCTCTCTCCATCAATGAATCGAGAAGCTGCTGTTTTGATTATCGTTTCATCAAGATTATATAAATTATTCTCTCGATTAATCGCAATTAGTGTTAAAACCTCTTTCCAGTTGAGTTGAACCTCATATCCACCTGCAGTATCAACTGTCTCTACTATGAAAGGAATATCCACCCCAGTTAAATCGATATGTTCTAGTGCTATGTCAAGATAATTATCATATTGGTGAACAATAACATATGGCTTGAGTGGTAATTTAATAATTAAAAAAGTTGTAATGGCAGCAATGATTAAATATTTGACTTTCATACAGGCCCCCCATTTGATATTAATAACACTAGAAATTGATAGCATAAATTTAAAAAGAAAGGATGATTTTATGATGACTCTGCACTATTTTAAAAGTTCTAGGTGTAGTGCATGTCTTGCACTATTTCCTAAAGTGGAACAATTATTAAAACAGTATCCTGAAATTAAACTTCATCTCATTAATGTAGATACACAAGCAGAACTTGCAGCATCTTTTAATATTTTTTCTGTTCCAGCTATCGTGGTAACGATTGATGAAAAACCATATATTAAAGAAGCAGGGATCTTTAGTGTTCAAACATTAGATGAAAAGATACATCGTTTATATCATTTATTCTATTAATTATAGCAAAAATTAGCAAAAAATATAGCTTAAATCTTAGAAGTATGCGATAATGGATTCTTATATTGATAATTCATCTCATTGTTTGCGTTTGCACACTTGGATAATTCGACAGTGTTCGATATACTGTAACTAGAGAGAGTGAATATAGAATAGATTACTATTTTTAAATGATATGAATGTACATTACCCGATGTACCCTAACATTCACATTCGTTGATGAATGGTTCTATTCTAAATTACTACTCTCTAAGTGGGAAGTGTATGTCTAATACAAGTGGATCGTTTTTTTTAATCATAGTATATGAGTAAAAGTTATTTGTCGTAGAGATGGGCTACGGTGAATAACTTTTTTAAAATAGAGTTGAGATTTTAAAAAGAGGATGAGTATATTGTATTAAAGCGATATCTTCAAAGCCAAATGAAGAAGGAGGCTATATTGTAAATCAGCATTTAGAAAATCCAATGGTGGAGTTCAAATCAAAGATTTAATTAAAAGTTCATTCAACAGCCGAGTAGTTTAATTAATCCAAAATATATATAAAGGGAAATCATATTGATTTCCCTTTTCTCGTGTTTAGAATGAAATTGTTCCATTAACCGAATCTAGTGCTCCTTCTTGTAGTTCAACGATTTGAACATACTCTGAAGGAATCTCATTTGTACAAGTAATACCAAAGTTCACAGAAGGTTTGAATCCAAATCGACCATAATAATCAGGATCACCTAATACAACGACTGACGTATAGTTCATTTCTTTTGCTAACTCAAAAGCTTTTTGAACGAGTTTTGTTCCAACTCCTTGATGGCGATAATCTAATTTAACAGTGAGTGGGGCTAAAAGAAGCATTCCCTTAAACGCAAATTTTGTAAGCATGATATGTCCAATTAATTGTTTGTTGTCTGTTGCGACTAATGCTAGTTCAGGAATATAGTTTTCACTCACGCGAAGCATGTTAACGAAGTCTTGTTCAGTACCGTCAGAAACAGCCGCTGTTTCAAAAGCTTCTTTTATAAAGTGATAAATCATTTCAAATTCAGTTTTTTCTTCACATTTAATGATTAATGTCATTTTCAGTTCCTCCTACTAATTAGTTATAGGTCTGGGAGGATGCATGTCAATCCTCCCTTATTGGACGGATTGCAGTAATAATGTTTGCTTCAAACAAACAACTCCTTTTATATGGATTTTTTCACATTATAACATGTTTCTCAAAATCCTGTCATATAATTTAAAGATATGAGAGGAGGAATGGGGGATATGCAAGTTGACCAAACTGTAATTAGTATTCAATATGGTGATGTAGATGGGGATTATAATTGTGAAAAAGTCGTTTTATTTGGGACACCTTATAGTCCAAGTCAATCTTACATTCAACAATTGGAATTGTTGATTCATTATATGGATGATAGAAAATTGAGATTTCAATTAGATTTAACGGGATATGATATTCGCTTATTTTTAGGAGATTTTTTAAAAACAAATCATAGTCAAATTCTTATTACGGGACGGACAGGCGGAAGTGGAGACTATGCCATTGCTCGTCTTTATAACTTAGAAAATAACAAACTTAAACTCATTTTAGATGAAGAAGACCTCTCAAGAAAACTAACCTGTCAAGCAGGATATATTAATATGAACGGAACATTGGGTGTGACGTGTCCTGCCACGGGGCAAACATTTATGCTAGAAAGTCGAGGACATTTTAATCCGTATGCTAGTATTCGACAAGAATTAGTGCAACCAATGATAACAGCTGTTAATACCATTTATCCGATTCAACAGCCTTATGAAAATTATTATAGTCTGCAAATTCAACAACGAATTATTGGAGCTAACAATGCCGACTTATTAGGATTGATTCAATCAGTTATTCAGTTAACACAGGAAGTGCCAATTATAAAAAGCCAGGCACTTGTTAAGTTTCCAAATACATGAAATAAGTATTAAATTTTGATATAATCTTGAAATAGAGGAGCAGTCTTCAAAATAACTGGAGAGATTTAGTTATTTGGAGATAGCTCCTTTTATTATGTAGGATAATCGTCTAATAACGGGAATGCAAAAGTGAAGAAATATTTAATAAAATAATTCTATCTAAAATTATATATATGGTAATTTTTCGTTGATTTAAAATATAGGAGAGAGAAAGATAAATATTGAAAAATCATGTGGAGTAATTATAGTTATATAAGCCACGATAAATTTTCTATAAGGAAAATTTTTATCATGACTATAGTCAGTCTTACTATCAAAGTATTATAAGAACTAAGCTGAATTAAAATATCTAGATTATTTTTGGGTTTAAATATAGAAATTTATTTAATAAGATTGAGTTTTTGGCTGTAAAAAGTAAAAAAAATGGACATTGGTGTTTCCCAAAAGGGCACATGGAAAAAGATGAAAGGATGGAACAATCAGCATTGAGAGGATTTTTTTAAGAAAAGGGATTGAATGTTATGTTATTCAGTGATTTTAAAGCAGATATACAATATAAGCTAACTCATAATCGCAAAAAGGAGTTAATTTTTTAATTAGTATAGCAGAAAATCAATCTGTAAACATTCAACAATCAGAAAGATGTAAATCTTAGTAAATTTTGTTCATTACAAAAATTTTACTGAGACTATAGGAGGGGGAATGATAAAAACTTCAAACATTTAGTTTGTAATAGTAAATATAGAAAATATGAGGATATAAAAAATCTGTTATATTAGAGGAGATAATATGCACGGATTTTTATAAAGAAAATGACTGATATACTGTGTGGGAAAAGATAAATTTGTCTTTAAAAAAGAATTTCTTCTTTATCATGATAGTGCATGGTATGATGGAATAAACAATAACATAGGGGAAAAGGAAAGTATGCAAAAAATTCAGAAGCCAAAGCGAATGAAATATTCCAAAGAAGATTTGATTTTTGAGGAAGCCATCATGGATGATCCGTATCTTGAAGGAGCTCTATTTGAAAATACAATGATTACAGATCAATGTATTGATCGATTGTATTTAAATAAATGTTATTTTAAAAATGTAATCTTTGAAAGTTGTCAATTCGACCGAATTGATTTAACAGATACGACATTTGATAACTGTGATTTATCTCATCTTAAATTGATGGATGGAACAATTCATCGTTGTGAGTTTATTAATTGTCGTTTAACTGGAAGTGATTTTTCAAATAGTAGTATTCAGAATACATTATTTAAGGATAATACTGCACGTTATGCAAACTTCTCATACAGTAAATTTAAGTCGGTGAATTTTATTAATAATCAAATGATGAATAGTAGTTTTAATGAGTGTAGTTACAGGAAGGTAAGTTATGATACTTGTAATTTATCTGAAAGTGAATTTATTAATACCTCATTAGCTACTTTAGATTTCTCGACGTGTGAGATTCATCAAGTCATCATTCCGATGGAACAGTTAAAGGGGTTAACTGTCTCAACAGAACAAGCTGTTCAATTAGCACAACTCTTGGGATTAAAGATTGTATAAGAGGTGAAAGAAATGAAGTATTATCACTATTATGAAAGTCCAATCGGAAAATTAGTTATTGTACACAATGATCGAGGAATTACAAATTTATACTTAGCACATCTTTTACAAATTGAAAATGCCATTCAAGAAGAGACGGACTTAATTAAAGAAGCAGTCAAGCAGCTTGATGAATACTTCAATGGACTGCGCCAATCTTTCGACTTACCATTAGCTCCAGCAGGAACTCATTTTCAACAGAAAGTTTGGCAAGCCCTTCGAAATATTCCTTGTGGAAAAACTTATAGTTATAAACAAATCGCAGAACAGATTGGGAGTCCAAAAGCTTCGCGTGCGATAGGAATGGCAAATAATAAAAATCCTATTTTACTTCTCATTCCTTGTCATCGTGTGATTGGTGCTAATGGAAAACTCATCGGTTTTGCAGCGGGGCTAGAGATGAAAAAGTATTTACTAACTTTAGAGGGGATTTCATATGAATGTTAAAGCACAACTTTTAGAATTAGCAGAACCAAGTTATCAGCGGTTTTCATCTCGTTTGCTTCCGGGAACACCGGATATTTTAGGTGTTCGTTTACCAGTCTTACGTAAAATCGCAAAGCAAATCGCAAAAGAAAATTGGCGTGAATTTTTGAACCAAAATGATGATATTTACTTTGAAGAAATTATGCTAAGAGGGATGGTCATTGGCTATATTAAAGATATTTCTATTCATGAAGTGATGAAGCACATTCAAATTTTTGTGCCTCAGATTAATAATTGGTCTGTTTGTGATAGTTTTTGTTCTGGACTCAAGATTACGAAGCAGTATCAAAAACAATTTTGGCCTATGATTACCTCTTATCTTTCGTCGGATCAAGAGTTTGAAGTGAGATTTGCTGTTGTTATGCTGTTAATTTACTATGTAGATAACCAATATGTAACAGATGTTCTTCGGGAATTAGATCAGGTTCAGCATTCAGGGTACTACGTTCGTATGGCAATCGCATGGGCAATATCCGCTTGCTATGTGAGTTATCCTCATCTAACTTTAAGTTATTTAAAGCAGACACAACTGGATACATTTACTTACAATAAAGCTTTACAAAAAATTAGTGAATCGATGAAAAGCGATATAAAAACAAAAGAATTAATGAAACAAATGAAGCGAAATGAAGCAGATTAAAAAATAACACGAAGTGGAGAAAAAGTCGTAATTTGTTTGAAAATTAGAAATTTTAGGAGTATTATAATGTAGAAGTATGTATCATGTTGATAAAGGGAGTGAGCCTATGGCATTCATCAAGATTTATAAGATCACCAAAGACTACCATAAGAAAATTGATGCCATCATAGATAAGAAAAAAACTGGGGATAGTGAACTTATTTATAAATTCACAACGACAAATGAACCTATTCATCAACTAGAGTCAGCTTATCATATTATGCAACGATTTCCTGTTGATGAGTATGTTAAACCAGAGGTAGCTCACCAAATTGGAATCGAGTT
The DNA here is from genome assembly GCF_025594995.1 of Turicibacter sp. GALT-G1. Taxonomy (NCBI): domain Bacteria; kingdom Bacillati; phylum Bacillota; class Erysipelotrichia; order Erysipelotrichales; family Turicibacteraceae; genus Turicibacter; species Turicibacter sp. GALT-G1. The sequence goes on along the minus strand of NZ_JAMQUS010000024.1, from coordinate 13,927 downwards.
TGCCACTCAATTTTTAAAAGACTACTCTGATTATGTGGTTGCTACACACACACATTCAAAGGTTTTACATAATCACATTATTTTTGTTTCAAGTTCAATGAAAGAAGATGAAATGTATCGTAAGCTATATGAAGAAAAACTTCATCAACTTGTCGTTAAGATTACTAATGATTGTTGTGCTAAGCATGGGCTATCAACAATTCAATATAAATAAAAACTCGCACCTAATATTAGGTGCGAGTTTTTACTACCATTCTTGCGGTGTATAATTTAAGTCTTGGAATAAACGTGTTTTTTCTTTCTTAGTTAAGTCACGCCATTGTCCAACGGGTAAGTTACCTAAGTGAATATTCATGATTCGAACACGCTGAAGACGATAAACTTCATATCCTAATGCTTCACACATACGACGAATTTGACGATTTAATCCTTGAGTTAAGATAATTTTAAATTCATATTTTGAAAGTTGTTCAACTTTACATGGTAATGTTTTTGTTCCAAGGATACGAACGCCTTTAGACATTTTTTCAACGAATTCAGGTGTGATTGGCTTATCAACAGATACAATATATTCCTTTTCATGATTGTTTTCAGCACGTAAAATTTTATTAACAATATCACCATCATTTGTTAATAAAATTAAACCATCTGAATCTTTATCTAAACGACCGATATTAAACACGCGTAATGGGTGGTTAACTAAGTCAACGATATTTCCTTTAACATTTTTCTCAGTAGTACATGTAATTCCAACAGGTTTATTTAAAGCAAGATAGACATTGTTACGTGCCAAACGAATACGTTGCCCATTAACCATAACCTCATCACCTGGCTTCACTTGATCACCGATTTTAGCTTTACGACCGTTAATTTTCACGCGTCCTTCTTCAATTAGTTTATCAGCTCCACGTCGAGAAGCTTTTCCAGATTCACTAATAAATTTATTTAAGCGCATATTTTCACACCCTTTAGCGAGATTTCTTGTTGCAAATCTTTCTAAGTATACTGTGATTTACATAACTTGTCGACTAAAAAGAGAAAATAGTGTCGAAAAAAGTCGTTTCATTAATATATTGTTCAACTGATTAAGAAAATATGAGTTATGATATAATAAAGGAAATATGACAGCAGGAGGTTTAGAAGATGGATCAACATTATTTAGTGATGTTCTTACGTGAAGGAAGTTATATTGAGTCTAATGTGGAGCTTTTAGAGCTGGATCGCTCAACAATCGCTGAAGTGGTAGATCGTTTAATTGACTATCATAACAGTGATGAATTAGAGGATGAACTTCGTAGCTGTGGTACAAATATTCGTGCCATTATTCGTGTTTACTTAAATCATGTTGGAGATTATGGTTATGAAGATTTCTATCATTTAGAATTAGTCACACCAAAATCATTATAGTAAAAAGCACTTATCTAAAAGATAAGTGCTTTTTACTGTCCAAAGAATCATTAATAGGCTATAATGACTTTTTTTATTTTATATAGCAGCTAGAAGAAGCTATTTATATTAGGGGGAATATTAATTTTTTAACAGGGGACGATAAATTAAAAAAGTATTACAAATAATATGGGATTAAATTAACGAATTTCGAAAGGTATAGATTTAGTATTAGTATGATTCAAAATAATAAACAGATGCCTCTAATTGAGACCAATGTAGAATTATAAAATACATTTCTGTTTCTATATAGATAATTTGGTATAATAAAAAAGATGTATCAAAAAACGGAGGTTCTAACATGAATAATAACGATATCTTAATTCGTATTCGATATGCACTAAACTTAAAAGATGGACAAATGGTTAAAATTTTCAAACTTGGTGGAGTAGAAGTCACAGAGGAAGAAGTAAAAAAAATGTTAACCAAAGTAAAAGAAGAATTTGGTTTTCAAGATGCTGACAGTAATGAAACCTTACCATGTAACAATAAAATGTTAGATGCATTCTTAAATGGATTAATTACGTTTAAACGTGGTCCACAAGAAAAGAAATCTGGACAACCTGAAAATCCAGTTAGTATTACAAGACGTAATAACATTAATAATATCGTATTAAAGAAATTAAAAATTGCACTATCTTTAACGTCAGAGGAAGTTATTGATATTTTAGGATTAGCGGGTGTTAAAATTTCAAAGGGCGAATTAAGTGCCGTACTTCGTAAAGAAGGACATAAAAATTATAAAGAGTGTGGCGATCGTTACTTACGTAATTTCTTAAAAGGATTAGCCATTCAATACCGTACAACGCAAAAATAATAAATAAAGCCTTATCCTTATGATAAGGTTTTTTACTTTTTAATTGGTATATTATGTCTTAATTTGAAACAAATTGTCGTTGAAAAAAGTTTCATTTATTGATATAATTTAACTTCAAAAGAGCTGCTTATGATGAAAAATTTCTATACATTGGAGAAGTGAAAAATGACAGTAAGAATTGCAATTCTAGGTGGACCAAGATGTGGTAAAACAACGTTAATTCAACAATTATATGTGGATATGAAAATCCGTGATATTAATGTCGGGGTTGCGACTGAATATAGTACCGATTATTTACGTGATAAAGGAATGATCGAATCAATTTCAGAGCAATACGGAATTTATTTAGGACAATTACATTTAGAAAAAGCATTAGATGGACATGAATATGCAGTTACGGATTACGCAACATTTGTTCCATATATTTATGGACGCTTAATGCTTGGAGATAAAAAACGTACTAAAAAAGAAATTGAGATTTTAAATGACTTATATAGTTTAGCAATTCGTGACTTACCTCAGTACGACTATATCTTCTTTGTACCTCGTGAATTTGGATATAAAAAAGATGGAGTTCGTTGGCAGGATGAAGAAGTTGCTCAAATGGTGGATGATGCAATCTTAAACTTCTTAAATGCAGAGAATGTGAAGTATGAAGTTATCACAGGTTCAACGCGAGAACGCTCAGAAAAAATCTTAAATATTGTTGGAATTGAAAAAGAAATTGTTAAACCGCAACCAGTAGAAGAATTAGCTGAATAATAAATAAAATAAAGCCTATATCAATTTTCGATATAGGCTTTATTTCATTATAAACATTTTTCAAAAGCTACACGTTTACTGCCATCAGCTAGATAAATGACACCGCAATAATCAAATCCATTTTTTATAAGAGAGCGTTGCATCGCTTGGTTATCCTCATGTGTATCGACTTTAATGCTACCAACACTTTTTTTATTACACATTAATTCAGTTTGTTTAATCATTTCAGATGAGAGCCCGATTCCTTTTAACTCATGATCAACTGCAATCCGATGGATGACGGCATAGTTATCATTACTTTTCCAATCCCCTTCAAAAATTTTATTATAAGTAGCTTCTCCTTCAAAAGAAATAGCGATGGTTCCAACAATCTCATTATTTTTTATTAAGACAAAACTATGTCCATTTTTAATATCATTTTCAATGACTTTAGCATTTGGATAACCATTTTGCCATTGATTGATTCCCTTTTCTTTGAAATATTGTTGAGCTTGTTTAATAATCTCCATGACACGTTCAATATCTTCTAGTTTAGTATATCTTAATGCTAACATCTTTATTCTCCTTTCAAAAGTGGATAATTATTAATCATTATATCACCAAGTTCTATAACATAACTCTAATGTTTTCGACAAATTTCGCAATTAGAAATGACTAATTCGTACATACTAATGAAGTAAAACTAAAGGAGGTAGTCGCTATGCAGACTGGAACTAGACGTGTTGTATTAGTTGGTACAGGATTTGTTGGAATGAGCTTTGCGTATTCAATGGTAAACCAAGGTGGAGCTGAGGAGTTAGTTCTAATTGACGTTAATCATGAAAAAGCTGTTGGTGAAGCCATGGACTTAAATCACGGGATTCCATTTGGCCCAGAAAAAATTGAAATCTGGGCTGGAGATTACTCAGACTGTAAAACAGCCGATATCGTTGTTGTGACAGCTGGTGTTAATCAACAACCCGGAGAAACACGCTTAGCCTTAGTTGAACGAAATGCGAAAATCATGCGTGATGTTATTAAAAATGTTATGCAATCAGGATTTAATGGAATTCTGTTAATTGCAAGTAACCCTGTTGATGTCTTAACTTATATTGCTTGGCAAGAATCAGGTTTACCAAAACATCGTGTCATTGGGACCGGAACAACACTTGATACCGCTCGTTTAAGATACCAAATGGGTAAATATTTAGACGTCGATCCTCGTAACGTTCACGGTTATATTGTCGGTGAGCATGGTGATACTGAAACGCCATTATGGTCACATACAAGCGTCGGTGTCAAACCAATCTTCGATATTATTAAAGATCATCCAGAATATAAAAGAGAAGATTTAGAAGAAATCTATGTCAACGTCCGTGATGCTGCTTATCATATTATTGAACGTAAACGCGCCACTTATTACGGAATTGGGATGTGTATCACGCGTATTGTTAAAGCTATCCTAAATGACGAAAACTCAGTCTTACCAGTGTCAGCTTATTTAGATGGTGAATATGGTCTTCATGATATCTTTACCGGTGTGCCTGCGATTGTCAATCGTAACGGAATTCGCGAAGTCTTTAACTTAAATATTAGTCCAGAAGAACTCGAACAATTAACTAAATCCGTCTCAATTTTAAAAGAAACATTAGATACCGTGCGTTAATTGAATAAAAGAAACCTCAATCTAGTATTGAGGTTTCTTTAGGTATCGCACTTCATATTACAATCTGTCATAACAAAAAAAACACTTACCGTTTCAAGGGCGGCAAGTGGTTTTTATTATTTCCCTACACATTCACGACAACGATTATAATCATCCTGCATTGGGAAACGTGAATCGACACGCCCACCTGGTCCAACTTCTAGATTACAATTCGCACAATAAGGGATTTCATCGTAAGTTCCATCTTCATAAAGCATAGATAAAGGTTGCATCACAAACTCTTCAAACATCTTGTCACCTCATTTCTTTATAGATAAAAATGACTATATCATTTATATCATATCTTAATCAACGACAAAATAAAATCCCTAATAACCTTAATCAAAAGAACCTAGGGTTTAATATAATATGAGATAGGCTGATTGGGTTAGTAATAAATAATTAATTAAAACTGAAATGTACCGTATAAATTTATTAGGTATTGAATATAGTTTTAATTGTAGAGTTAGTGAAATATTAGGCTAAATGATTTGAATATACTAAGTTTGTTTGATATTATTTACAAATAATGGAAAATGTTTTAAAATAATTAATAACTTAATAATAAATAATTAAGGTAGAGGCTGCGGTTCTTAAGAGTATTCATAATGAGGTAAGCGCAATGAAGTATGAAGAAAGGAATAACCGCCGAAGGCTATAACTGAAGCTTTAAGGTTATAGACCTGGGGGTGTATAGAATATATGCATCACTGTCACAAATGCAAATTTGTGTTGAGCTACATTTAAGAAATAGAGACTATCCTGTTATCATCTATTTTAGGATAGTATTTTTCGAAGCTCCCTTAGTATGATTCAAATGAGGGAGCTTTTATTTGTAAATGTGAGCCTCTTTATGACGAAAAGGAAGGACGACAAAATGAAATTACAAGGAACGATGTCAGTAAAAAATGATGAACTTTATATCGGAGGAGTCAGTTGTTTAGAACTTGCTAAGACGTATCAAACCCCTTTATATGTCTTTGATGAACAACTTGCTCGAGAGAATTGCCGCGAATATGTGAAACATTTCAAAGTGAAAGAACATCGAAATCGAGTCGCTTATGCTGGGAAGGCCTTTTTACCACTTCATATGTGTCAACTCATCAAAGAAGAAGAATTATATTTAGATGTGGTATCTGGTGGAGAACTATACACGGCGAATAAAGCTCAGTTTCCAATGGAAAATGTACTGTTTCATGGAAATAATAAGACCATTGATGAAATTAAAATGGGGCTTGAGTTAGGAGTAGGTCGATTTGTTGTTGATAACTATTATGAACTTGATTTGCTAGAACAGTTCTGTAAGGAAAGAGGCACATCGCAAGCGATTTATTTGAGAATTACCCCTGGTATAGAGGCACATACACATGATTATATAAAAACGGGACAAATTGATTCGAAATTTGGATTTACTTTGACTAATGGGGATTTATATGAGTGTTTAGCCAGTTTTCATCGATATGAGCATCTACAACTGGTTGGATTACATGCACATATTGGATCACAAATTTTTGATGTAGAACCTTTTTTAGATGAAGTAGATATTATGATGAGTTTAGTTAAGGAGATTAAGGAAACATACGGCATTCAAATTAGAGAAGTTGATTTAGGAGGAGGAGTTGGCGTTTATTATACGAAAAATGATCAACCAAAAACCATTCAACAATTTTGTGAAGCTATGATTGAAAAAGTAGAAAAATCTTGTCAGAAATTAGGGATTAACGTACCGACGTTGATTATTGAACCAGGACGTTCCATTGTCGCAAATGCTGGAAGTACGCTATATACAGTTGGATCGATGAAAGATATTAAAGATGTTCGAACCTATGTCAGTGTAGATGGTGGAATGACTGATAATATCAGACCTTCGTTATATCAAGCACGTTATGAGTGTGCGATTGTGAATAAAATGAGAACAGGGGATCAAAAGCAAGTAACGATCGCAGGAAAATGTTGTGAAAGTGGTGATATTCTTATCACAGATGTTGATATTAAGGGTATTGAAACAGGTGATATCTTGATTATTGCCTCAACCGGTGCGTATGGATATTCGATGTCATCAAATTATAACAAGATTCCGAAGGCTGCGGTTGTTTCGGTTCAAAATGGAAAAAGTCGAGTGATTTGTAAACGACAAACGTTAGAGGAATTACTAGCTTTAGAAGTTTTATAGGGGGAATGAGAATATGGGGATTTTGGTTCATAAGTATGGTGGGACATCAGTTGGAACAACTGAGAAGATTAAACGGATTGCAAAACGAGTCATTGCGGAAAAGGAAAAGGGAAATGATATGGTGGTTGTCGTATCGGCGATGGGGAAAACGACGGATTATTTAGTGGAGATGTCAAAAGAGATTGCTATAAATCCCAATAAACGAGAAATGGATTTGATTTTATCCACTGGAGAACAAGTGTCCATTGCGTTGTTGTCGATGGCCTTTCAGGAATTTGGATATGACGCTATTGCTCTAACTGGGTTTCAAGCTGGAATTAAAACATATGGACCGCATACTAAAAATAAAATTTTGGATATTGATGATGAGAAAATTAAGAATTATTTAAAAGAAGGGAAAGTTGTAGTTGTTGCTGGGTTTCAAGGGGTGAATGAAAATGGCGATATTACAACACTTGGTCGAGGAGGGTCAGATACAACAGCAGTTGCTATAGCAGCGAAACTTGGTTGTCCATGTCATATTTATACAGATGTTGATGGCATTTATTCCGTCGATCCACGACTGTATAAAGAGGCGAAAAAACTTGATGTTATTAGTTATGAAGAGATGATGGAGATGGCAAGCCTTGGTGCAGGTGTGATGGAACCACGTGCTATTGAAATTGGATGTAAATATAATATTCCAATTTATGTAGCTTCAAGTATAAATGATGTGGGTGGAACTTATATTAAGGAGTATGATGAGAAAATGGAAGGGAATATAGTAACGGGGTTAAGTGTTTGTGATGATATTTTAATGGTAACAGTTAGTCATATTTTATATAACTTAGATCATGTTGCGACTTTATTTGAAAAACTAGCGATTGAAAATGTAAATGTGGATATGATTAGTCAAACAGCACCAGTTGATGGGTATATTAATGTTTCTTTTACTGCACCAAAAGATGATTTATTTATAATTGAAAAGGTGATGAGGGATTTAGAGGGTAAAGTTGAGATTAGTATAGAGAATGAAATTACAAAAATTTCAGTCGTTGGAATTGGAATGAGAAATCAAAGTGGAGTAAGTGGTCGCCTATTTAGAATTTTAGCGGATAACGAGATTTCCTTTAGGCAAGTGACAACATCAGAAATTAGTATTTCGTATACAATTGATAAAAAAGATAAAGAAAAAGCAGTTCGCGCCTTATCGAATGAGTTGAATTTGTAAAGGGGGAACGGCGTATGGATTTAAAAGAAATTTTAACAACGCATCGAGAGTATTTACATCAAATTCCCGAACTTGGATTTTGTGAGTTTAAAACATCAGCATATTTAAAAGAACAATTAGAACTTTTAGGATACGAGATCGAATCAACCGCAAAAACAGGATTGTTAGCTTATCGAAAAGGTGAAAGTGATGAATGTATTGCTTTTCGCTCAGATATGGATGGATTGAGTTTAGCAGAAGAGACTGGCGTTGCATTTACATCTAAACATCAGGGAAAAATGCATGGATGTGGTCATGATGGTCACATGGCTATTTTACTTGGATTTGCGACTCATTTATCAAAGATTGAACCGTTAAAAAAGAGCGTATTATTCATTTTACAACCGGCAGAAGAAGGTCCAGGCGGAGCTGAGGTTATTGTCAAAGAAGGAGTATTAAAAAAATATAAGGTGAAGTTTATATTTGGTCTACATTTATATCCAGAGATTGAGGAGGGAAAGTTTGGGCTTCGATCAGGTGTGATGACAGCTCAAACTGGAGAGGTTGATATTGTCATTCAAGGTCAAGGTGGGCATGGAGCGATTCCTCATAAAGCAAATGATGCGCTCATTATAATGGCTCAGTTAATCAATAGTTATCAAAGTATTGTGAGTCGAAATTTGAATCCAATTGATGGGGGCGTCCTCACCATTGGTACGATTCATGGTGGAGAGCGTCGAAATATTATTGCTGAAAAAGTAGAACTGACAGGAACGATTCGCGCATTTAGTGAAGAAGTTTATGAAACGATTAAGCGACGTATTGTAGAGATCAATACTGGACTTGAGACGATGTTTAATGCCAAAGTAAAGACGCAATTTATTGATATGTATCCATGTATTGTGAATGATAAATCATTATTTGAGTTAGTGTGTCACTCAACACTCGGTGAGAAAATGATTGAAATTGATCCGATGATGATTGCAGAAGATTTCTCTTATTATCAAAAAGAGGTTCCAGGATTATTCTTTATGCTAGGATCTCGTAATGATGCGCTTGGTTTTACAAATCCACTGCATCATTCGAAATTTAATTTTAGTGACAATGTTTTATTAAATGGCGTTGAACTGTATGATGAAATGTGTCGTTTATTAAATGTTTATTAGGGAGTGTGTAAAATGAATGGGATTAATGTTGCAATTGTAGGGGCTACTGGTTTAGTGGGACAAACCTTTTTAAAAGTACTTGAGGAACGAAATTTTCCAATTAAGGAGTTATATTGCTTTGCATCAAGTCGCTCAGCTGGAAAAACGATTGAGTTTAAAGGAAAAACTTATGTTGTTGAAGAATTAACAGAACAATCTTTTGATCGAGAAATTGATATTGCTTTATTTTCAGCAGGCGGTGGAATTAGTAAGAAGTTTGCTCCGATTGCGGCTAGTAAAGGAGTACGAGTAGTAGATAATTCTAGCGCTTGGCGCATGGAAGCCGAAATTCCACTTATTGTACCAGAGGTGAATCCTCATGTTTTAAGTCATAATGACTACATTATTTCGAATCCAAATTGTTCAACGATTCAATCCGTCGTTCCATTAAAAGTGTTACATGAGGCATTTGGAATTAAACGCATTGTGTATTCGACTTATCAGGCTGTATCTGGCTCAGGGGTGAAGGGGCTTCATGATTTAGAAGCGGGAACAACTGAGTTTTATCCGTATCCGATTGTTGGAAATTGCTTACCCCATATCGATGTATTTTTAGATAATGGGTACACAAAAGAAGAAGTTAAAATGATTGAGGAAACGAAAAAAATTTTAGGAGATCAAAATATTAAAGTAACAGCAACAACAGTACGAGTGCCTGTTAAGTATGGACATTCTGTTTCGATGAATTTGGAGTTTGAGCGTGAGTTTGAGTTAGAAGAGGTTTATAGGATACTACAAAGCGTGGATGGCTTAGTAGTACATGGTCACGAAAATTCGCTCGATTATCCAATGCCTATTGATGTTGAAGGGCATAATGAAGTTCATGTTGGCCGAATTAGACGTGATTTTAGTGTCGATTCAGGTTTAAATTTATGGGTGGTTGCCGATAACATTAGAAAAGGTGCAGCAACGAATACCGTTCAGATTGCTGAATTACTGTTAGATTATTTGTAGGAGATGGGAAAGATGTTTAGTGGATCAGGAGTAGCGATTATAACACCATTTAAAAATGATCGAGTTGATTATGAAAAATTACGAGAACTGCTAGAGTGGCAAATTGCTAATGAGACAGATGCGATTATTATTTGTGGAACAACGGGTGAATCTGCAACGATGAGTGATGCTGAACGAAAATTGGTTATTAAGTTCACGGTTGAGGTTGTTAATAAACGGATTCCTGTCATTGCAGGAAGTGGAAGTAATAATGCTGCGTATGCGGTTGAATTGAGTCAATATTGTGAATCGGTTGGTGTCGATGGCTTGTTAGTTGTAACGCCTTATTATAATAAAGCAACAGAGAAGGGGCTTTTGAATTATTATGAGTTGATTGCAAGTCATGTCAATTTACCAATTATTTTATATAATGTGCCGGGACGTACAGGGGTAAATTTAACACCAAAGATGGTTGCAAAGTTAGCAAAGATTTCGAATATTATTGGGATTAAGGAAGCAAGTGGTGATATTTCACAAGTGGCCGAAATAGCTCGCTTATGTGGAACAGATTTTTCAATTTATAGTGGAAATGATGATATCATTATTCCAGTTTTATCACTTGGTGGAAAAGGAGTAATTTCAGTTTTAGCGAATATTTTACCAAAAGTTACACATGATTTAGTAAGTAGCTATTTAGAGGGCGAAGTAAATAAAGCACGTGATTTACAACTAAGTGTGAATGGACTTGTGCATACTTTATTTATTGAGGTAAATCCAATTCCAGTTAAAACAGCCATGAATCTCATGGGGATGAATGTAGGAAACCTCCGCCTTCCTTTAACAGAAATGGCAGCAGAAAATTTAGCAATTTTACAAGACGAACTAACGAAGTACGGATTATAGCACGAGGTGATATCAGATGTTGAATGTAGGTCTAAGTGGATGTAATGGAACGATGGGACGAATCATCCATGATTTATTATTAGAACAAGAAAATGTTCAAGTCGTTTTTGGGATTGATATTGAGCCGGAACGCTATGAGAATGATTATCCAGTATTCACAGATCCATATGAAATTAATGTAGATTGTGATGTGATTATTGATTTTTCAAAGCCAGAAAATATTGATCATTTATTAGATTATTGTGTGAATCATGAGACAGCCGTTGTGATTGCGACGACTGGACTTAGCGAAGCACAGGAAGCCAAAATTATTGAAGCTTCGCATAAGATTCCAATCTTCCGTTCAAGTAATACATCACTTGGAGTCAATGTATTGCTTGACTTAGTAAAAACAGCAACGCGTTTATTGAATGATAACTTTGATATTGAGGTTATTGAAAAGCATCATAATAAAAAGGTGGACGCCCCAAGCGGAACAGCTTTTATGATTGCTAACTCAATTAATGAGGAGCTTAATCAAGCGATGGATTATAATTATGGTCGTCAAGGTAATCATATGAAACGAAATGAAAAAGAGATTGGGATTCATTCTGTTCGGGGAGGAACGATTCCAGGTGAGCACACGGTTATTTTTGCAGGACCGGATGAGATGATTGAAATTAAGCATACGGCGTTATCGAAAAAGATTTTTGCCGAGCAAGCCATTAAAGCAGCAGAATTTATTACACATAAAGAAGCGAAGTTATATAACATGAGTGATATGATGCATGCAAATTAAGGGGGAAAAGAGAAATGAGTGAAATTAGTTTAACAGATCCATATGAGATTGCACGATATATTAAAGAAGCAAAAAAGAGTACACCTGTTAAAGTTTATGTTAAAGGAGATTTAGACGGTGTACAATTTCCAAATTGTCGTGTGTTTGGGGAAGGCCGTTCTTTAGTTGTTTTTGGTGAGTATACTGAAATTCAATCGGTACTTGCTGAAAATAAAGGGCGAATTGAGTATTATGAAATCGAAAATGATCGTCGTAATTCAGCCATTCCGATGCTTGATTTAAAACAAATTAAAGCTCGGATTGAACCTGGAGCAATTATTCGTGATAAAGTTAGCATTGGTGAAAATGCAGTTATTATGATGGGGGCGGTTATCAATATTGGTGCTGAAATCGGTGAGAATACAATGATTGATATGAATGCCGTTGTTGGTGCACGTGGAACGATTGGAAAAAATGTTCATATTGGAGCAGGATCGGTTATTGCAGGTGTGTTAGAACCACCTAGCAAAACACCAGTTATTATTGAAGATAACGTGATGATTGGGGCGAATGCGGTTATTTTAGAAGGTGTTCGTGTTGGAGAGGGTGCCGTTGTTGCAGCTGGAGCTGTTGTTACACAAGATGTTGCACCCAATACAGTTGTTGCTGGAATGCCAGCCCGTGTCATTAAAGAAAAAGACGAACAAACAGCTGACAAAACGCAAATTTTAGAAGATTTAAGATAGTAAGAAAAACAACAGGGGACCCCTGCGCTACGTGATTTAATCGAAAGATTAAAGTCGTAGCTTTCCTCCACTGGTAGGGCGAGTGGCTCAGAGTTTATGAAGATGATACGAATGTTGTTAGAGAATAAGAAAAAGAGGTATATCAACTAGATATGCCTTTTTTAATAAAGGGGGATTTTTAATGTTAAGGTTTGAAAAATACCAAGGAACGGGGAATGATTTTGTTATTTTTGAGATGTCTGAGTTAGATGGTTTGCAACATTCTCTACTAGCACAAAAGGTTTGTAATCGACGTTTTGGAATTGGTGCAGATGGAATGATTGTTGTTGCGCCTTCTAAAGTAGCTACAATGCAAATGATTTTTTATAATGCAGATGGAAGTATAGCGACGATGTGTGGAAATGGGATTCGCTGTTTTGCAAAGTATGCCACTGATCATGAGTTAGTTAAAACGAAAGTTTTTACGGTAGAAACATTAGCTGGCATTTTGACACTTGAAATAATTGAAAGTGATGATTTAACTAGTTTAGTGCGTGTAAATATGGGAAGTGCTATTTATCAACATGAATCAGTTCCGCTCCCAGGTGACGGAGATAAGTTTATTAATCAAATGCTTGAAGTTGATGGAGTACCGTATACTGTGAGTAGTTTATTCATGGGAACGATTCATACCGTATTATTTATGGATAACATTGATGAAGAGGCGGCGGCACGAATAGGAGCAGCCATTGAAAATCATCCACTATATCCGAACAAAACGAATGTAAATTTATGTAAGGTAGTAGACTCGAAAAATATCGATGTTTTAACATGGGAGAAGGGGGTTGGAATTACACTCGCTTGTGGAACTGGATCAGCGGCTTGCGCCTTATTAAGTCAAGATCTTTATGATTGCGAAACTAGCGTTACCGTTCATGTTAAAGGTGGTAACTTACTTATGGAACGAGTAGGTGAGGAAATATATATGACGGGACCGGCAACATTGATTTGTAAAGGACAGTACCTATATAATTAGTGCTACTATAGTTGGTCTTTCTATCAAAAAGACTGATTCTGATATATATATTTATGACATAGAAAAAAACCTTCTAAAGTACTTAGGTTTGCTAGCTCACTTTAGAAGGTTTAATTAATTTTATCTATTCGATCAAACTAGGTCTCCCTAGTATTAAGTTAAGATAGCACGTTAAATAGATGAAATGTTAATTGCTATCTTCATTAATAATATATGAAGGAAGGAGAATTGAGGAACAAAAGAATAGACAAGAGTAAGAAAAAAGGATACATCAAGTATCCTTTTTATGTGCGCCCG
>NZ_JAMQUS010000023.1:0-75191 GCF_025594995.1 Turicibacter sp. GALT-G1 | reverse complement strand
CTTAGAGTGCTTTTTTTATCTCTTGTGAGAATTTAATTTTTCAAAAATTTCGTTTATATTCGACTTTATTAATATTTATTATTGTATTATTAAATTATATCTGATAATATATTCAAGAGCCCTAAAAAATGCTCTCCATTACGGAGAGCATATTTTTTTTTATCTAAAAACAGAAACTTATTAATGGGAGGAATAATACATGACAAAATATATTTTTGTTACGGGTGGAGTTGTTTCATCATTAGGAAAAGGAATCACAGCTTCTTCTCTTGGCCGATTATTAAAAAATAGAGGTCTTAAAGTTTTTATGCAAAAATTTGACCCTTATATCAATGTTGATCCAGGTACAATGAGTCCATATCAACATGGTGAGGTTTTTGTTACGGATGATGGGGCCGAAACGGATTTAGATTTAGGTCATTATGAACGTTTTATCGACGAAAACTTATCACAAAATTCAAATATTACTACAGGTCGCGTTTATTCTAATGTTATTGAAAAAGAACGTCGCGGGGAATATCTAGGTGCTACGGTTCAGGTTATTCCTCATATTACTAATGAAATTAAATCAAAATTAGTTGCTGCTGCTCAAGATAGTAATGCTGATGTTATCATTACTGAAATTGGTGGTACTGTTGGTGATATTGAATCTTTACCTTTTTTAGAAGCCATTCGCCAGGCACGTAAAGATTTTGGATATAATAATACATTATATATTCATAATACTTTAGTACCATATTTAAAAGCAGCTGGTGAAATTAAAACAAAACCAACACAGCATAGTGTTAAAGAATTACTTTCATTAGGAATTCAACCAGATGTTATTGTTTTACGTACTGAAGTTGATATTGAAGATCATGTTAAAGAGAAGATTTCTTCATTCTGTAACGTACCTAAAGAGGCTGTTGTTCAAGCAATTGATGCTGATATTTTATATGAAGTTCCTATGCATTTAAAAGCTCAAGGATTAGATGATTATGTATGTAAACATTTTGGTATTGAAGCGCCGGAAGCAGATATGACAAAATGGCAGGAGTTAATTGATACTGTTCGTAATTTAGATGGTGAAGTATCAATTGCCTTAGTTGGTAAATATGTTGCATTACCAGATGCTTATTTATCAGTAGTTGAGGCATTAAAACATGCTGGTTACCATTTTGGTAAAAAGGTTAAGATTAAATGGATTGATTCTGAGAGAGTTACAGAAGAAACAGTTAATGAAATCTTTGCTGATGTAGATGGAATCTTAGTACCAGGTGGATTTGGTAATCGAGGTGTAGAAGGTAAGATTTTATCTTGTCAATATGCGCGCACTAAAAATATTCCCTATTTTGGAATTTGTTTAGGTATGCAAATTGCTGCGATTGAATATGCTCGTAATGTTGCAAAATTAGAAGGTGCTAACTCTACTGAGTTTGATGAAAATACACCTCATGCTATTTTTGATTATTTACCAGATCAATATGAAGGTATTAAAATGGGGGGAACGTTACGTTTAGGTTTATATGATTGTTATGTTAAAGAAGGAACTAAAGCATATGATGCTTATCAATCAGTAAATGTTAAGGAACGTCATCGTCACCGTTATGAGTTCAATAATCAATATAAAACGATTTTAGAAAATGCAGGATTAGAATTCTCAGGAATTAATCCTCAAACCGGATTAGTAGAAATTATCGAAATTCCTGGACATCGTTGGTTTGTGGCAGGACAATTCCATCCAGAATTCTTATCACGTCCACAAAAACCACAGCCTTTATTCCGTGATTTTGTGAAAGCAGCTATGGAATTTAGTTTAGAATAGTTTAGTATAATATTTAGTTTATAGATTTGTAGTTGGATTGAGAGTAAGAGCTTTTTAGAATTAAAAAGTGGGCTCGAGATCTAACTACTTTTTTTATTTTATTGGTAAAAATATGATATAATTATGTGTGAAAACGAATTTATGGTTGAGGATGGGTAGGATGAAGAATTACTTGTTTATTTTTTTAATCGCTATATGTTCGATGATAAATAGTGGGGATGATTTTTGTATAGAAGCGTCTAGTGTTTTCAATAATTCTGATGAGGAATGGTTATTAGAAAAAAGTCAGAGTAAGTTTAAGATAGGGTACCCTTCTTCTATTACACCATTAAATTATTACTATTTTTATAGTTCGTTAAAGGGAGTTATTAATGATATTTCTCAAGAATTTTCTAATTTAACTGATAAGAATTTATCTTCATATTTAATTTCAGATATTGCAGAAAATGAAAGTTTATTAAAATATGGGATTATCGATTTATTTGTATCAGGTAAGATGGAGGCATATAAGGAGTTTTATTATAGCTCCCCTATTCATGAATTCGAGTATACTTTTTATGTGAATCAAGGAAATAATGCGAAAAATACAGAAGACTTGATGAAGTATAAAATTGGGATTGTTAATAATGATGATAAGATTGAAAAGTATTTATTATCTTTTAAAGATATTATTAGTTATCCAAATTATATGGCTCTATATGCTGGTCTTAATAATGGTGAGATTGATGCGATTTTTGTACCGAGAGATTTGTTTCAGTATCAAAGTTTAGTGCATGAGTTACGAGAGGTGAAATCAACGGAATATTTGTCATCGGCATGGTATTTTATTTCAGATGAACCTAATTTAATCTCAATTATAGATAGGATTATGTCTAAGATGCAGACGATGGAAAAGCATGCGGATTATTTCTTCAACCATCAGAATGCATTAATTGGGAAGCTATATAATTTAGATAAATCGACATATGAATGGTTATTTTATCGGCAACCTGTGATAAAGGTTGGGATTTATGATGTACCACCTTTTATGTATTATAATGAGGATGAGGATACGTTATCTGGGATGTTAGATTATGTTTTGAAGCAGATTCATAACAATTTTGGTGTCAAGTTTGAGTTTGTTTTTGGTGATTATGAAGAGTTAGTAGGGGCTTATCAACAGGGTGTGATTGATATATTACCTGTTTTTGAGATGGAGTCTAATGAGAAATTATTTTTAGAGGGAAATAATTATGAGATTTATCAAGGTCAGATAAATGCGTATGGGCTATTTAATCAAGTGATGTTTCAAGAGGCGGTGGGTACTAATCTTAATACAGTGCTAGGAAGTGTATCCAGTGAAGGATTTTTAAGAAGTGAGATGAATGTTCGAGTTGAAGATTCGATTAGTAAGTTACATGAGGGGCTAGTTGAAAGAAAGATTGATTATTTATTACTAGATCCTGTTTATTTAGATTATTTTGAACAGTACAATTTGTCGTATAAAGGAAAAATTGGTAAGTACATTTTCTCTTTAATGGTTAGAGATAATCAAAATTTTATGACATTATTTGATGCGATTAAAGTACATGATTTTGAAGATGATGAGGTGCGATTGAAGTATGAGATGGTCCTTTCAAGTGAAATGTACTTGTTTGAGATGTCTTCATTGAACCATGATTTATATTTGATGCATCAGCAACAATTTTTGTTTGCTGGAGGGATTATTCTATGTACATCTATTATTTTGGTGTTGGGACGTATGCGTTATTTGGATAAGAAGACGGAGCATTTGAAATATACGGATTATGCGACAGGACTTTTGAATCGATTAGGTTATATGAATCAGATGGATAAGATGATGAATAAGGGTGAGCCGTTTACTTTTGCGATTATGGATATTGATCATTTTAAGTCAATTAATGATACGTATGGTCATTTAGTTGGCGATCAAGTTATTACTTATGTGGCGAATGTGTTGAAGAAATGTTGTCCACAGAATAGTGTGATTTGTCGATTAGGTGGTGATGAGTTTGTGATTTGTATTAGAGATCATAGTAAGGAAGTTGCTATTTCAGTTGTAGAAAGTATTAGAGAAGATTTGAAAGGTTATAGTGAATATTTTGAAGTGACCGTTTCAATTGGGATTTCTTTTTATAGAGGGGAGGCCGTTGATTTAGAAAAGCTTTATCAGCAGGCTGATCATGCTTTGTATGAAAGTAAGAAAAATGGTCGGAATCAATATCAAATTTTTCAAAATTAGGGGATTGCATATTGAGATTTCTTTGATATAATAGTAACGTTAAATCCTATATAAAAAGGTGACAAAATAATGAAACTAACAAATTTGGAAACTAAATTGACAAATTTCATATATATTTTAAGTATCTAGCACTCTATGTTCGCATAGGGTGCTTTTTTGTTGGTATATACCAGATTTGTTTAAAGGAGTAGAGAGCAATGAGTAATTACGATGTTGTTATTGTTGGGGCAGGACCTGCAGGGATTTTTGCTGCATATGAGTTATCAAAGAAAAATAAGGATTTAAAGGTGGCTTTAGTAGATAAGGGGTTAGATATTTATAAACGTAGATGTCCAATTCTTGAACATAAAATTAAAAAATGTCCAGTAATCAAGGACCATGTAGGTTGTATGCCTGCTTGTTCAATTACGAATGGGTTTGGTGGAGCTGGTGCTTATTCGGATGGAAAGTTTAATATTACACATGAGTTTGGTGGATGGATGACAGATTATTTATCAAATGGTGTAGTAGAGGATTTAATTAGTTATGTTGATGAAATTAATTTAGAACATGGGGCAACGACTGATATTACGGACCCAACGACGGATAAGGTTCGTGAGATTGAGAAACGTGGATATGCGGTAGGATTAAAATTACTTCGTGCAAAAGTTCGTCATTTAGGAACAGAACAAAACTTAGAAATTTTAAAAAGCATTTATGAAGCAATGAAAGACCGTGTGGATTATCACTTTAAAACTGAAGTAAAAGATGTTATCGTCGAAGATAATGAAGTAAAAGGGTTATTACTTGCTAATGGAGAGACAATGAAGGCCAATCAAGTCTTTTTAGCACCAGGTCGTGATGGATCAGTATGGTTAAAAGACGTGATGAAAGGTCAAAATATTCCGATGAAGAATTTACAAGTTGACATTGGAGTACGCGTGGAAACTTCTGATATTGTCATGCAAGAAATCAATGAGCATTTATATGAAGGAAAGTTCGTCTATCGCACGAGTGTAGGGACTGTTGTTCGTACGTTCTGTTCAAATCCTTCAGGTCATGTTGTTGTTGAAAATCATTCAGGAACGATGTTGGCAAATGGTCATGCTTATAAGGATCCAAAGTTAGGAAGTAAGAATACGAACTTTGCTTTACTTGTTTCTCATACGTTTGAAGAACCATTTGATCAACCAAATGAGTTTGCTCATGAAGTTTCACATTTAGCAAACAAATTATCAAATGGATCAATAATTGTTCAAAAATATGGAGATATTTTAAGAGGGCGTCGTACGACGGCTAAACGTTTAAAAGAAGGATTCGTAGAACCAACATTAAAAGAGGCGGTTCCTGGAGATTTAGGGTTAGTACTGCCTTATAATACGATGAAGTCATTAATTGAGATGACGGAAGCGTTAGATCATGTAACACCAGGTATTGCAGCGGAGCATACGTTGTTCTATGGTGTAGAAGCGAAATTCTATTCAGCTCGTCCTGAGATTGACGATAAGTTTGAAACAAAAGTTAAGGGCTTATTCGTTGGTGGAGATGGAGCGGGTGTAACACGCGGACTTGCGCAAGCTGGAGCAAGCGGAGTTTGGGTGGCTCGTCAAATTTTAGAGCGCTATGAGGCGTAAAATTGATGAATCGTTTTCGCTAATCAATTCATTTAGATACTAGAAAAATTTAAATTTCATTTTGACAGAAAAGGTGGAGAGTTTTAATGGCAAAAACAGTTGTAGTTGTAGGAACACAATGGGGAGATGAAGGAAAAGGTAAAATTACCGATTATTTAGCTCAACAAGCAGATATCGTAGCTCGTTACCAAGGTGGAAATAATGCTGGACATACGATTGAGTTCAATGGACAACAGTTTAAGTTACGCTTAATTCCTTCTGGAATTTTTAATTCTGAAAAAGTAATTTTAGGAAATGGAATGGTTATTAATCCTGAGTCATTACTTGAGGAGATTGCTTACTTAAATGAAGGGGGAATTTCAACAGATCATATTCGTATTTCAAATCGTGCTCATGTGATTTTCCCTTATCATATTGAGTTAGATGGTCTTCAAGAAGAGTTAAAAGGAGATCAAAAAGTTGGAACAACTAAACGTGGAATCGGTCCTTGTTATACAGATAAATATGCACGTGTTGGAATCCGTATGGGTGAGTTGATGGATAAAGAAGTATTTGCTACTCGTTTAAAAGAACAATTAGCTGATAAAAATGAAATTTTAGCCAAATACGGAAAACCAACGTTCTCATTCGAAGAAATCTATACAAAATATTGTGAGTATGCTGACGTGATTCGTCCTTATGTAACGGA
The DNA here is from genome assembly GCF_025594995.1 of Turicibacter sp. GALT-G1. Taxonomy (NCBI): domain Bacteria; kingdom Bacillati; phylum Bacillota; class Erysipelotrichia; order Erysipelotrichales; family Turicibacteraceae; genus Turicibacter; species Turicibacter sp. GALT-G1. The sequence continues at coordinate 68,844 of NZ_JAMQUS010000023.1, read as the reverse complement.
TACTTCTTATGAATTAGATGAAGCATTCAATGAAGACAAAAAAGTCTTATTCGAAGGTGCTCAAGGGGTTATGTTAGATATCGACCACGGAACTTATCCATTCGTAACGTCTTCAAATCCATCAGCTGGTGCGGTAACAACTGGTTTAGGTGTTGGTCCAACTAAGATTGAAGAAGTTATCGGGGTTGTTAAAGCATATTCAACTCGTGTTGGTGAAGGTGCGTTTCCAACTGAAATTGAAGGAGAAATTGCAAATCGTATTCGTGAAATCGGTCGTGAGTACGGAACGGTAACAGGTCGTCCTCGTCGTATCGGATGGTTCGATAGTGTTGTTGTTTCTCATACTCGTCGTGTAAGTGGATTAACTGGAATTTCAGTTAACTTATTAGATGTATTATCAGGATTAGAGACACTAAAAATCTGTACAGCTTATGAATTAGATGGGCAAGTGATTAAATACGTTCCATCAACAATCAAAGAATTTGAACGTTGTACACCAGTTTATGAAGAAATGCCAGGATGGCAAGAAGATATTACTGGAGTAACTTCATTTGAAGAATTACCAGTCGCTGCACAAAACTACTTACGTCGTATTGAAGAATTAATCGGTGCAAAAGTAGCCATCTTCAGCGTTGGTCCAGACCGCGAACAAACAATCTTATTAAAAGCGTTATTCTAGAACAACTCTGCACTATGTGCAGTTAGTTGTTCTTGACTCCGCAACAAGCGGAGTTATCCTTTTTTGTGAAAGTCGTGAGAAACGAAGTAAGCACGACTACTACAAGAGGATTATTAGAAGCGAGAGTTTTCTTAATCGAGTGAAACTTTTGAATTAGAAATGAGAATTTATTTAGATACATACATAGTGAAAAAGATTTCACATTTTACGAAATAAGCTTAGTACATTCGTTTTGATGGTAGCCAGGCTAACTATAGTAGCGCTAAAATTTTTTCAGCTATGAAAAACTTATCGCTACTTATATATATTCTGAGATAGCGGTGGAGAAAGCTGTTATAAATGTCAGTAAAGTGAGTGATTTGAGTAGAGAAGGGGAAATCTCTACTAAGATTAATCAGTAAGAAAAAGTCATGAATCTGATGGGGAAGTCAGGTTTATGGTTATTGAATAGATGACTTTAGTGGAAGTGGGGAAGCTTCTGCTATAATTTAGCGTATCATTATCGTGAGGAAACGATGGTGATGGATTTATGAGTGAGAGGTTTTAATAGAAATGGGGAAGTTTCTACTAATATAATTTGAATATAGCTGAGAAGTTATGTTTATTTGAGTAAGAGCAACCTATTAGAAGCGGGGAAACTTCTACTAGGTTTTAGTGAGAAAACAGAATTTAATTGAATAAGAGTAGTAGTGAGAGTTAGAATTTTGAAGTGGATGGTAGATGGAAGGTGCTTATTAATAATGGGGAAGTTATTAATGGGTGGAAGGAACGTTTGTTTTATTTTTTAGGAGTAGGCTAAGAAGGTCAAGGTGGGAAATTTTATATAGATAGGCAACGCAATTTGCGTTGCTTTTTTTTCTAAATCATGTAAAATAGTGATGTTAAAGGGGCGTGATTTGGATGAAGAAATGGTATTATGCAATTTTTTTAGTTTGTTTATTTGTTTTTAATCAAGCATTTAAGTCTTATGTAGAAGTATATGGTTTAATTGAAGGAGTATTGGTTGGGTTAACGATTGCATTTTTATGTAAGCTGGTGTTTAAGGTAGTGACGAAGACGATTATTTTTATCGCTATTGTGTGTGGTATTTTAGTGTTTTTAGTGTCATCAGGTTATATTGAGTTACCAGCAGAGCTTGCTAATCTTTTTAACCTTTCACATATATTTCACAGTTTTTTCTAATATAAGAGGTTATTTTAAGTTATAATAATGGATGTAAAGGAGCAATAGTTATGAAGAAAATTTTAATAGCCTTAGTTGCAGTTATTGTTATTGCAGTAGGAGCAAATTTCCTATTCCCTTCGGTTAATTCGCTGACTGATTTTAAACATATTAACTATACAGAGACTTTTGATCAAAAGGAGTCAGAGTATTACGTTTATTTTTATCAGGAAACTTGCCCACTCTGTTTGCAGTTTAGTCCAGAGCTAGTGGCTGCGTATAATGAGAAGGATATTCCGATTTATGTGGTTGATGCTGCGGCAACAGAAAATAAAGCGGCTTGGTATGATTGGGCTGCTCATGATAAAAAATATACAAAAGTGATTGGTAAAGTTGAGAATGGGGTACAGGTTTTCAATGAAGGAGAATCGAGTGCGAAGTATCCATCGAATGAAGGATGGACAATTTCTACAAATAAAAATAATGAGCTTGTTGCTTATCATAAAGATGCTTTTAATAACCGTTCACCACAAACCGCAGAAGAAATTGAGATTTCTGGTACACCAGCGTTAATTAAAGTTAAAGATGGGAAGTTAGCGGGGTATGGTGAAGGGATCGATCAAGACCGTGCTTTATTGGAGACTTATGGACAATAATTTAAAAAAATCTTGCTTTAACGAGCAAGATTTTTTAACAGATTAATATGAGGTGATAGATATGAAACATATTTTCGTAATTGATGATGATGCAAATATTAGACAATTAATTTTAAGATATTTAGAAAAGGAAGGATATAAGGTTACAACATTTGAAAATGCAGATTCAGTGTTAGAGGCATTTAATGTGATGCAACCAGATGCCCTTGTTTTAGATATTATGATGCCAGGTACAATGGATGGGCTTGATTTATGTAAAAAGATTCGTACGGTCAGTCAAGTTCCAATTATTTTCGTATCAGCGAAAGATGAAGCGGTGGATCGTATTATTGGTTTAGAGCTTGGAGCGGATGATTATTTATCAAAACCATTTAGTCCTCGCGAGTTGTTAGTACGTTTGAAAATTATTTTCCGCCGTATTGAACCCGTCATGGCAACTGAACAAGAGACAACTCTTTATCAAATTAACGATGTAAAAATTGATGATTCAAAACGTGTCTGCACAGTGAATGGTGCTGAGATGTCATTAACAAATAATGAGTATATGTTATTATCTTATTTAGTAAAGAACAAAAATATTTCATTTACTCGCGAAAATTTAATTCAAAATATTTGGGGTTATGATTATGTCGGAGAATCACGAATGATTGATGATTTAGTGAAACGTCTTCGTAAAAAATTAAAAGCAATGAATGCAAAGGTTGAGATTACAACGGTTTGGGGTTATGGATACCGAATCGATGATAATTTATAATTAGGTGTTGATATGAGACTTGATCGCAAGTTATTTTGGAGTTATATTGTGATTATTTTAATCGCGATCTCCACGTCATTTACACTATTTACAGTGGCCTCTAATCAATTTTTAACTTATCGTTTAATGGATAGTATGAAAAAAGAGTTAGATTTAATTAAGGAAAACTTGATGATTTATAATACGGATTATTTTCACTCAGGACCTGTCATTAGAGATCATATTATGCAATTAGTTCAATCTAACTTGATTATTATCCAGGATAATACACTAGCTTTTACAAATAGTCAGGATCTTTATGATGAATTACAGGCTCATAAAGGGGATAGTTCATATCTAAATAAACATTATTTAACTGTTTCAGGTGAAACGAATATTGGATATACGAAGTTTGATATTATCTTAGTGAGTGAAAAAGGGATGATTAGTGAATTAAATCAACTAAATTTAAGTATCCTATTTATTACTTCACTGGTCAGTATGTTAATTGCTGCGTTTTTTGGGGTCTATGTTCAAAATAATATTTCAAGACCGATTCATTTACTGAAAAATAAGGTTCGAGGTTTCCAAGAAAGTATGGAGGCGCCTGAGGTAACCATTTATACAGGTGATGAAATCCAAGAATTAGATGAAGATATTGTTCGTATGGCGACATCGATTGTTAATAATGATCGTAAGCGCAAGGCATTCTTTGAAAATACGTCTCATGAATTAAAGACCCCCTTAATGAATATTCGAGGTTATGCGGAAGGATTAAAGGATGGTATTTTTTCAATTGATGAGGCTGCTGAAGTCATTGCTCAGGAGAGTGAGTCCCTTCGAACGTTAGTTGAGTCTATTTTATATTTATCTAAACTTGAAGATGCGACGCACGATCGTTATCAACTTCAATTGGTTGATTTAAATCAATTTTTAGATGGCTTTTATCATAAGATGGCAGGATTAGTAGCAGATAAGAATCTTGAATTTCAGTTGAATTTAGATAAATCAGTTCAAGTTAAAATGGATGATGATAAGATGATTCGTGCGTTATCGAATATTATTACGAATGCGGTTCGTTATGCGAAGACAGTGATCTCGATTGAGACGATTGTTGAGAATAATGTTGTGGAGATTCGTTTATTTAATGATGGAGCACAAATTGCTGAGGCAGATTTACCTTATCTTTTTGATCGTTTTTATAAAGGGGATAAAGGTCAGTCAGGTCTTGGTTTAGCAATTGTTCAAAGTATTATGACAACACATCATGGTACGGTTGAGGCGCTAAATGTTGAGGGTGGTGTATGTATGAGTGTTAAGTTACCCTATGTGGCATCTTCTAGCAAACGTCGATTAAATGAGATGAAAAAAGGTTAAATCAATAAACTGATTTAACCTTTTTTATTTGAAATGAAAGTGGATTAATCACTTGTTAGGGTTTCGGTAGTTTATCATTTTTTTATTCCGACAAATGATATCAAAAATTTAAAAGAAAGATTTGTTAGAATGGGCAAATTAAGTTAAAATAAATAGGTAAAGTAAAATAGGATAAGGTGGGAAAGTAGACATGATTGAGCGTTATTCGCGCCCTGAGATGGCAGCTATTTGGACAGAACAAAATAAGTTTGAAGCATACTTAAAGGTTGAGATTTTAGCTTGTGAAGCTTGGGCTCATTTAGGACATATTCCAATGGAAGATGTTGAAAAGTTATGGAAAAATGCTTCGTTTGATCTGAATCGTATTTATGAAATTGAGCGAGAAACTCGCCATGATGTTGTAGCTTTTACACGTGCGGTAAGTGAAACTTGCGGCGATGAGAAGAAGTGGGTACATTATGGATTAACGTCAACGGATGTTGTAGATACAGCGAATGGATATTTATTAAAACAAGCGAATGATATTTTACGTGCTGATATTCAACGTTTTATTGATGTTTTAGGTGAGAAAGCTAAAAAATATAAACATACAGTGCAAATGGGTCGTACACACGGGGTTCATGCTGAAATCACGACGTTTGGATTAAAGTTAGCGTTATGGTATGAAGAGATGAAACGTAATCAAGCTCGTTTCGAGGAAGCTGCTCGTGCGGTTGAGTGTGGAAAAATTTCTGGTGCCGTTGGAACGCACGCGAATATTCCATTCTTCGTTCAAGATTACACTTGTGAGAAGTTAGGAATTGAATCTGCTAAGATTTCAACTCAAACGTTACAACGTGACCGTCATGCCGCTTATATGGCAGCTATCGCGTTAGTTGGAGCATCTATTGAGAAAATGGGTGTTGAAGTTCGTCACTTACAACGTACTGAGGTTCGTGAGGCAGAGGAGTTCTTCCGTAAAGGACAAAAAGGTTCTTCAGCTATGCCACATAAACGTAACCCAATCGGTTCTGAGAACATGGCAGGGTGCGCACGTGTGTTACGTGGATATATGGTGACGGCATATGACAATATTGCTTTATGGCATGAACGTGATATTTCACATTCATCTGCAGAGCGTATTATTATGCCAGATGCAACAATTTTATTAGATTATATGTTAAATCGTTTCACTAACCTTATCGATAATTTAACGGTTTATGAAGAAAACATGTTAGAAAATATCAACAAAACTCATGGTGTTATTTTCTCTCAACGTGTGATGTTAAAATTAATCGAAAAAGGATTTGTTCGTGAGCAAGCTTATGATTTAGTTCAACCTAAAGCAATGCAAGCTTGGGAAAACCGTCAATCATTCCGTCAATTATTAGAAGCAGATGAAACAGTCATGAGCCATTTAACAATGGAAGATTTAGATGATTGCTTCGATCATACATATCACTTAAAAGCAGTAGACGGAATCTTCGAGCGTCTGGGATTAAACTAAAAGGTTGAAAATGACGTTTAGCTTTCCGTACAGATCGAATTTCGGGGGTCTAAACTTGAAGTTTGAGTTTAGTGATCGGAGGAGACTTGATAGGAAGGTTGTCATTTGAAACTGGATTGAATAAAAGTTGCCCTAAAAGATAAGAACATTTAAATTCAAATGAATTAGATGGGCTAAAAAGTAGCGAGAATTTTGCGTTCTCTGAGTTAAGTAGGGAAATAAATTTTAGTTAAATGTACTACCTTATATGAGGGAAGGTAGTTAAATATTTTAGATTAATTTGATTGGCCATATTCAATTTAATCGTGTTGTGGATAACTTCATTTGAAGTTATCCACATTTTTATTTTTGAGCAAAAAAAGAGCCATTCGGCTCTTTAAGATATTAGTAGTTTTCTGAACGGATTTCGAAGTGTGCTTGATCGTATGAGCAAACTGGACATACTTTCGGCGCTTTTTTCCCGAAATGAATGTGTCCGCATTCTTGGCATACCCAAGCAACTTCTTCTTCACGTTCAAATACTTGACCTTCTTCAATATTTTTTAATAATTTTAAGTAACGTGCTTCGTGTTCTTTTTCGATTTTTCCAACCATTTCGAATAAGGCTGCAATACGATTGAACCCTTCTTCGCGAGCTTGTTGTGCGAATGTTGCATACATATCAGTCCACTCATCGTTCTCTCCAGCTGCAGCATCTTTTAAATTTGTCATTGTATCTGCGATTTCACCTTCATGTAAGAATTTGAACCATAATTTTGCGTGTTCCATTTCGTTACGAGCTGTCTCTAAGAAGATGTTTGCGATTTGTTCGTATCCTTCTTCTTGAGCTTTTGCAGCATAATAAGTATATTTGTTACGTGCCATTGATTCACCAGCGAATGCATGCATTAAATTTGCTTCAGTTTTAGAGCCTTTTAAGTTATTCATAATTCAATTCTCCTTTATTCTCGTTATCTCTAATTAGACTTTTTAATATAAGTAGTAACTATTACTAGTTTATATTAGCTTTAGATTAAAATCAATAATAATTCTTAAATTTATTTAAAATAATTGATATTATCATATTTTTGATATTAATTATTATTTGAGGTAATAAAAAATTGCTTATAAGATAAATTTTAGATATAATAATAGTGAGATCAGTATAAAGTAAGTAGTTTATCTACTTCCAATTAAAAAAGATGCGCTAAGCGCATCTTTTTTGTATATTTTTTTGTTAATGAGTTATTCTATTAATGAGAGTTGCAGTGGTGTTTGTCGATCATCCCACTATAATCATTAGAATCGACCGTCGCGTGGCGTTTGTGGATTGCCCACGGTAAATAGTAAGAATCTGAAAAAGTTTAATGAATACCGTTATTAGACTTTAAAACTCTCAGAAAAAAGTGTCTTGTTTTAGAAAAATGTTTCTATGCAAGACACTTTTTATTTTTGTTATTAGATGATAAAAGAGAGTGCTATTAATTTAAGTTACTCTCTTTTACAAGATAAGTTGATAGATGAAGTAAATGAAAACTACCATCGCAAAACTAGCGATAAACACATTTAGCTTCTTTATTTTTCTTGGTCCTATACCGGGACTAAACCAAAATAAGTTATCAATTATATCAAATAAGGTTTGAATTAAATTATCTATAAAATCCATTTTTCCCCCCTGTTTTGATGAATTAATACTTTATTATATGAGAAATATATTTAAAAATATGTCGGAATTAAGGATAAAAATTTTGAATCTACATATCCTATTAGTGTAGAGTCAAAGGTGGTCTTCGCTGATGTTCCCACATAAAAAAGAAATTTAGCCTTAGAATGGAGTAGCAGATAGCCCATTATAAAGAATATTATCTGACTAATATTCAGTTGTGAAACTCGATATTAGATGGACTCTACAGGTTAAGTGTCTTATTGTAGGAAGATGTTCCTATAATGAGGCACTTTTTTATTTTTTATATTTTTCGAAAGCTTTTTTATCATCTAGGTGAACATTTTTGAAAAAGTAAATGAGCCAAATAATGATGGTAAGAATGAAGCACCACATTCCGAAGAAATAAGTTGGGATTGAGCCAATGACAAAAATAATGCCGTAAGTGATAAAATTATTTCTCATGTCCAGGCTCAGGCGTTTCTCATCATATTTAAGACGTTCTTTTTTCGATTTGAAGTTATAACCTGAAATTAAGAGACATGCTTTTTCTTTTAATAAAGCAAAAATAGTGGCAAAAATGAAAAAAAATATTGCCATTATTAGAGTGAAAATGGTTAAGGGCATATTTTCCATATTCATTCCTCCTTTATTTTATTATATGAGTGAATATTTTTTGATACAAGGGAAATAATTAATTTGTAGAGTTTTGCGTAAGGGTTATCGGATAGCCGTGAAGTATCTGGATAAGATTTAGTGAATGCTAAATGTTAGAAACTCTGCAATAAAGTGTCTTGTGATAGAAAATAGTTTCTATGATAAGGCACTTTTTTTTGTTTTTTGGTTAAAAAACACACCTGCGAACTACTTTACTTATATACTAGAAGTATAAGTAAAGAGCATATAAGTTGGCTATTCGATAGGTTTATGTGAAAATGACGATAGAAGTTTTTGTTAGGAGTGATTTTTTGATGAAAGATACGGCTATTTTTGAGGCGCTACAATTAGAGTTAAAGCGTCAACGTGAAAATGTGGAATTAATTGCGTCTGAGAATTATGTATCAGAAGAAGTTATGGCGGTTCAAGGATCTATTTTAACAAATAAATATGCAGAAGGGTATCCAAATAAACGTTATTATGGTGGATGTGAATTTGTAGATACGATTGAAGATATTGCACGTAATCGTGCCAAACAATTATTTGGAGCAAAATTTGCGAATGTTCAACCTCATTCGGGTTCTCAAGCCAATATGGGAGCTTATCGTGCAGTGTTAGAGCCAGGAGCAAAAGTATTAGGAATGAATTTAAGTCACGGGGGACATTTAACTCATGGTCATCCGTTAAACTTCTCAGGAAAAGATTATGAGTTTTATGAATATGGAGTAAGTGATGAAACTGAAACGATTGATTATGAAGTTGTTCGTCAAATTGCTCTTGAAGTTAAGCCAGCTTTAATTGTAGCAGGGGCATCTGCTTATCCACGTGCTATTGATTTCAAAAAATTCCGTGAAATTGCAGATGAAGTAGGGGCTTATTTAATGGTAGATATGGCGCATATTGCGGGATTAGTCGCAGCGGGATTACATCAAAATCCAATGGATTATGCTCATATTGTGACAACAACGACTCATAAAACATTACGTGGGCCACGTGGTGGAATGGTTTTAACGAATGATGAAGAAATTGCGACAAAATTAGATAAAGTTGTATTCCCTGGTATTCAAGGCGGGCCTTTAATGCATGTTATTGGCGCAAAAGCTGTTGCGTTTGGAGAAGCTTTAACCCCTGATTTTGTAGAGTATCAAAAACAAGTGATTAAAAATGCGAAAGTGTTAGCTGAAGAATTAGCGAAGCATGGTTTACGTATTGTGTCAGGTGGAACAGATAATCATTTGATGCTTGTTGATGTGAAATCGACATTTGGCTTAACTGGAAAAGTCGCTGAAGCTGTCTTAGATCGAGTGGCGATTACGTGTAATAAAAATACGATTCCATTTGATACAGAAAAACCATTCGTTACGAGTGGAATTCGTTTAGGAACGCCTGCCGTCACAACTCGTGGATTTAAAGAAGCAGAAATGATTGAGTTAGCAGGTTATATTGCTGAAGCGTTAAAATATCATGAGGATGAAGAAAAATTAGCTCAAATTCGTCAATCAGTCTTAGGATTAACTGGACGTTTCCCTTTATATGAAAATCGATAATTAAAAATAAGAAATCCCTTGCGTGAGGCAAGGGATTTTTAATGATAATCTTAGCTATGTATAAATAGTAGTGGCGAGCTAAGCATACATTAAATAGATGAGGCATATGTTATTTTATAGGGTATTTTGTGTTATAATGAAGAAACTTAAAGATAAAGTTTGTAAGTAGGAGGAATCGTGATGACAACATTGATTGATGGGAAAAAAGTTTCCTCTCAAATTAGAGATAAAATTTCCCAGGAAACGGCAGAATTCATTGAGAAAACAGGGATTCAACCTCATTTAGTTGTGATTATTGTAGGTAATAATCCTGCATCAATGACTTATGTTAGAAATAAGAAAAAATCTTGTGAAGAGGTTGGATTTAAGTCAACGGTGATTGAATTACCTGTTGAAACAACTGAGTCGGAGTTATTGACAAAAATTAAGGAATTAAATGAAGATCCATCTGTTCATGGGATTTTAGTTCAGTTACCACTACCTAAACATATTAGTGAGGAAAAGGTCATTGCAACGATTTCGGTGAAAAAAGATGTCGATGGATTCCATCCGTATCAGGTGGGAGCTTTAGCTTCGGGTCTAGATTGCTTAAAACCATGTACACCATCTGGTGTGATTGAATTATTAAAAGCTTATAACATTGAGATGACAGGACGTCATGCGGTTATTGTTGGGCGTAGTCATATTGTTGGGAAGCCTCTTATTCAATTACTTTTAGATGAAAATGCAACCGTAACGGTTTGTCATTCTCGTACACAAGATTTAGCTCAATTTACGAAATCAGCTGATCTTCTCATTGTGGCTATTGGACGTCCAAACTTTATCACAGCGGATATGGTCAAAGATGGAGCAGTTGTGATCGATGTTGGAATTAATCGATTAGAAACTGGAAAACTTGTGGGTGATGTAGCTTTTGATGAAGTAGAACCAAAAGTTAGTTATATTACGCCTGTTCCAGGTGGAGTTGGACCAATGACAATTACAATGTTACTTCGTAATACATTAGAGGCTGCTAAACGTTTAAAATAAAAAACATAATTTAAACCTATAGGTTAGATACTAAGTAAGTCTGAGCTATAGGTTTTTATTTTATCGTAATAAATAAAATAAATTGAAAAAATTCAGGATGATTAGATTTTCTAGTAAGAGTCATCACTAAAGTAGGTAGTTAGTATTTTTTCTATCCTAGGCATTCGAAATGATAAAATTAAATACTATTATTAAAATGTTGTGATCATCCAGTGATACTGATTATAGATCTAGTAGATCACCATAAATGATCATGAGCTTTTGTTAAGGAAATGGGTACCATAATTAAGATACTTCTTTTTGGTTGGTTTTAAAATTTATATATTAATTGTGTTATTTTTATTATCTGTGGTATGCTTGTCTAAATAAAAATAGGCTAGAAAGAGTTGATTTTGTGAGTTGTACGCGTTGTGTAGATAAATTTTGTACTTACAAGGTTCCGATTTTTAAGCATTTTAATTGTCAGGAGGTTGAAGAGCTACTTAAGGTTATTGAGCATAAAGAATATAAAAAAGGGGATATTTTATTTAATGAAGGAGAACTTGCCGATACGTTGTATATTATCAATGAAGGAAAGTTAAAAATTTTTAGTTATACAAAGGATGGGAAGGAACAAATTTTACATATTTTAAAAGAGGGTGATTTTTGGGGAGAACTTCAATTATTGCAGGAAACAAACTTTAAATGTTATGCAAAAGCAATAGAGGATTGTAATGTATGTACGATTACGAAAGAGCAGTTTCAAAAATTAATATTAGAAAAGCCTGAAATGAGTCTTAAAGTATTAGAAGTTGTTAGTCAGCGACTTATTCATTTAGAGAGCTTAGCACTTGTTTTATCTGATAATGATACAGATGCTAAGTTAGCTTATTTATTAGTTGATTTAGCTAATCACTATGGCATTAAAATGGGATCAAAGATTGTTGTTAATTTGCCATTTACACGAGAAGATATGGCAAACTATACAGGATTAACAAGAGAAACAATTAGTAGAAAGTTAAATATGTTTAGTGAAAAAGGGATTATCAAAATAATCGGTCATAAAAAAATTGAAATATTAGATTTAAAGTATTTAAATGGATTAATTTAAATTTTATTAGAGCTGTAGAATAGATATAATTTTATAACTTACATAAAAAGAAGCAGAACACCTAGTTGAAGAACTAAGGGTATTTTGCTTCTTTTTATATATGGAGTTTTAATTAGCTAGCTAGATAAACGATAAAATTAATATTTTATAATCGTAATTGCCTCGACCGGACAACTATCTTTTGCATCTTCAGCAAATTTTATAATTTCTGCTTTAATCTGATCAACGATAGGGATTGAAATTCCTTCGTTATCTAGTTCAAATACTTCTGGTGCGATGCTTGTACAAGCACCACATCCGATACAAAGATCTCAATCTACAAAAGCTTTCATGTAAAATAACCACCTTTAATTAGGATACTAAACAAATTAATCTATATTTACTCGATTAAAAATTATTTTAATAGAAGTTTCAAGTCTTCTTCTACTGTTGAAATTCCACCAATTGCGAAATTTTCAACTAAGACGTTAATCACATTTGGTGATAAGAAGGCTGGTAAAGTAGGGCCTAAATGAATATTTTTAACTCCTAGTGATAATAAAGCTAATAAAACGATAACAGCTTTTTGTTCATACCAAGCAATATTATAAGCAATTGGTAAGTCATTAATATCATCTAATCCTAATGCTTCTTTTAATTTTAAGGCAATAACAACTAATGAGTATGAGTCATTACATTGTCCAGCATCTAATACACGAGGAATTCCATTGATGTCGCCAAGATTTAATTTATTGTATTTATATTTGGCACATCCCGCCGTTAAAATGACAGAGTCATTAGGTAATTCTTGTGCAAAGTCTTTATAGTAAGTACGTTCTTTATGACGACCATCACATCCTCCCATGACAACAAAGTTCTTAATTGAACCCTCTTGAATGGAGCTGACAACTGAATCAGCAAGTGCTAATACTTGATTGTGAGCAAATCCACCAATAATTTCACCCTCTTCAATTTGAGTAGGAGGCGGGCATTTTAACGCATGTTCAATAACAAGACTAAAATCTTTTGAACCATCTCCTAACATAGGAATCACTTTAAAGTCGGGATGTCCTGTATTTCCTGTCGTATAAACACGATCAGTATAAGTGCATCCTTTACGAGGTGGAACTAAACAATTTGTTGTAAAGACAATAGGTCCATTAAAAGTTTCGAATTCTTTTGTTTGTTCATGCCAAGCATTCCCATAGTTCCCAACTAAGTGAGAGTATTTTTTAAGTTCTGGATAGTAGTGAGCAGGTAACATTTCACTATGAGTATAGATATCAATTCCTGTATCTTTTGTTTGTTCTAATAATTGTTTAATATCGTGTAAGTCATGTCCCGTAATTAAGATACCCGGACGGTTTCTAACACCAATATTAACTTTTGTCATTTCTGGATGTCCAAATGATGAGGTGTTAGCTTGATCAAGAAGTGCCATAGCAGAAACTCCGACAGTTCCTAATTCAAGTGCTAGTGTTGTATAAGTAGCTACATCTAATTGTGGATTAATTAATGAGGCCATAAAGCGATGCATTTGAGCAAACACTTCAGAATCTATAAATCCTAATTTTTCAGCATGAGATGCATAGGCTGCTAAGCCTTTAAGTCCGAATAAGATTAATTCACGTAATGAACGAATATCTTCATCGTCTGTTGATGAATGAATAGCAACTGATAAAGCTTTTGCTATCATACTTTGTTTATCATGAGCTTCAAAGTTAACAATATCATGTGACAAAATTGGAAGGTGATGATTGTTTAATTTTTCTTTCAACTGCTTACGTAAACTGAAGCTTTTTTTAATACGTTTCACAAATTCTTCTTCGTCAAAATTTGCGTTAGTAATCGTTGCAAATAAACCTTCTGTAACGAATAAATCAACCTCGCTTGTTTGATCTCCTTGTGCATTTACTTCTTGAGCTAAACTAGATAATCCAATTAATGAATAAATAAATGTATCCATTAAAGCAGTTAGCTCAGGTGATTTTCCACAAACGCCAAATACTGTACACCCAATTCCCTTTGCCGCTTCTTGACATTGATTACAAAACATATCCATATTTTCACCTCTTCTTAATTTATCAACGTTATTTTATTGAAGTAAAATAAAAATAAATGTGATTGAAATCAAAAATAGAAAAAAATATACTTTTTATCCTGAATTATTCATGATAAAAATGTAAAAAGTGTTGAATCCCAAGTCACATCAATGGGGTTTCTTTATTTCAATTTTAACGTGAAGTATTAAATATGATATTTTTTTAGTAGAAGAAGTGCTGTTCTCAATGCCTATAAAAGGGTTAACTCCTTAAGGATAGTTGAGACAAAGATAATCAATACTATGAACTGTAATTGTATATATTTAAGGAGGTTCTTGTGTGGAAAATAACATGGCAATGGAATACCCTATGTTTTGCTACCAATGTGAGCAAACAGCGGGTGGAAAAGGATGTACAAAATTAGGGGTATGTGGTAAGACACCAGAAGTAGCAGCTCTTCAAGATTTACTCATATTCCAAATAAAAGGAATCAGTTGTTATGCAAAAGAAATTATTGAGCAGGGTCAAAATGTTGATAAAGAAATTATCACATTTATTGAAAATTCCTTATTTACAACACTAACTAATGTCAACTTTGATGCTGATGTTCATGTTGAAATGTTAAAAGAATCCCAAAGAATAAAGGAACAGTTAAGAAAACAGGTAGGAAATATTAATAATGATACAGAGCATGCGACTTACAATTTAAGCGAGACAAGGTCAGAAATGCTTAAGGATGCCAAAAAAGCAGGAATTATGTATGATCAAAACCTTGATCCTGATATTCGTTCATTAAGACAAACAATAATATATGGATTAAAAGGGATCAGTGCTTATGGACACCAGGCAAGGGAACTCGGATATTATGATGATGAAGTTGATAACTTTTATGTGAGAGCACTGGAAGCAACGACTGATGATAGTTTATCGGTGGAAGAATTAATTCGATGGACGATGAGAACTGGCGATATGAGTGTTGCTGTTATGAAGAAGTTAGATGAAGCGAATACAACTGTCTATAAAAATCCATCACCTCATAAAGTAAATGTTCATCTTAAAAAGGGGCCATTTATCATCGTATCTGGGCACGACTTGAAAGACTTAGATATGTTATTAAAACAAACAGAAGGTAAAGGAATAAATATTTATACTCATGGAGAGATGATTCCTAGTCATGGATATCCAGAATTGAAAAAATATCCTCATTTAGTTGGAAACTTCGGTGGTGCGTGGCAAGATCAACAAAAAGAATTTGATAATATACCAGGTTGTATTTTAATGACAACAAACTGTTTAATGAGACCGAGGGATAACTATAAAGATAGAATCTTTACGACCAGTGTAGTAGGTTGGGATGGTGTCAAACATATTGGTAAGAATGAAAACGGAGAAAAGGATTTTAGTGAAATAATCAATAAAGCTTTAGAACTTGGAGGTTATGAAGAGGATCAAGAACCTTATGAAATCTTAGTTGGATTTGGACATCACGCTACCTTAAGTCATGCAGAAACGATTGTTAATGCAGTTAAGGAAGGAAAAATTCGACATTTCTTCTTAATTGGAGGATGTGATGGGGCAAGACCAGGTAGAAATTATTATACAGAATTTGCGAAAAAAGTACCGGATGACTGTGCCATCTTAACGCTAGCCTGTGGTAAATATAGATTTAATAAGTTGAAATTTGGGGAAGTAGCTGGACTTCCACGACTTCTAGATGTAGGTCAATGTAATGATGCTTATTCTGCCGTAAGAATTGCAACAGCTTTAGCCGATGCATTTGACACCGATGTTAATGCTTTACCCTTATCAATTATTCTCTCTTGGTATGAACAAAAGGCAGTAGCAGATTTACTAGCCTTATTATCATTAGGTATCAAGGGAATCTATTTAGGCCCAACATTACCTGCCTTTTTAAGTCCTAATGTACTACAATATTTAGTTGATACGTTTGATTTAAGACCTATCAGTACTCCAGATGAGGATTTAAAATCTTGCTTGCAACAAGGCATCTAATCATTGAAAAATATATTTATATCTTTAATAGTTAAAAGTTTTCTAATAAATACGAGTGAGACATCAAATCTTATCTTTTCAGTCTTGGTTAGTCGATAATATTTTAACAGGACAGAGACTTGATGCCTCTTTTTTTTATGTCATGAAACAAGGTGTTACTTATACTGTAATACCAAATAGTATAAAACTTATAATTATATACTTTTGTACTAAAGCAATAGAACTTCAGAATTTAGGAGAGTTAATTAAATTTTGATTTGAATCATATTTTTGAATTTTGATTTTGATTATAATACGGTTATCAGCAAAGTAGATTCAAATTTAAATTATAAAGAGAGATGATTAAAATGAATTCAAACAAAGTTATAAAGATAACATCACCTTTAAATAACGCAGTAATTGGTGAGGTTCCAGCTTTATCAAAAGCTGAAGTTGATGAAGTGATTAAGCAGACTAAACAAGTATCAAAGCAATGGGCACAAACTTCATTATATGAACGTGGTGAATATTTATATAAGGTAGCCCATTTATTGATTAAATATCATGACGAGTTAGTCAATTTATTGATGAAAGAGGTTGGGAAAGATCGAAAAAGTGCTAAATCAGAAGTTTTAAGAACGGCGGATTTAATTCGATATACGATTGAAACAGCTAAAAATATATATGGACAAGCAATTCCAGCTGATATTGTAGAAGGGGCTAAAAAAGGGAAATTTGCAATTACAAGTCGAGAGCCAATAGGGATTGTACTTGCTATTTCACCGTTTAATTATCCAATTAACTTAGCTATTTCGAAAATCGCACCAGCTTTAATGGGTGGAAATACGGTAGTATTTAAGCCAGCTACTCAAGGAAGTTTATGTGGAACATTCTTAAAGAGGCTGTTTAATGAAGCAGGATTACCAGATCATGTCGTAAGTATTGTAACGGGAAAAGGCAGTGAGATTGGCGATTATGTTGTGACACATCCTGATATTAATTTTATTAATTTTACAGGAAGTACAGCGATTGGTAAACATATTGCAAAACAAGTGGAGATGATTCCTTTACTAATGGAGTTAGGTGGAAAAGATGCTGCCATTGTATTAGAAGACGCTGATTTAGAATTAGCAGCTAGTCAAATTATTTCAGGAGCTTTTTCTTATTCAGGTCAACGTTGTACAGCTATTAAGCGTGTTCTAGTCTTAGAAGATGTCGCAGATGAATTGATTTCTAAAATGATGAATCATATTAAAAAATTAAAAATAGGAAATCCTTTAGATGAGGAGAATTTAGATGTTGTTCCTCTTATTGATAATAGTTCAGCTGATTTTGTATGGGGACTTATTGAGGATGCAAAAGAAAAAGGTGCAACGCTACTTTATGGTGGTAAACGTGATGCAAATCTTATTCAACCGACATTATTTGATTTTGTTACTCTAGATATGAGAATTGCTTGGGAAGAACCATTTGGTCCTGTACTACCTATTATTCGTGTTAAATCACTAGAAGAGGCAATTGAAGTTGCTAATGCTTCCGAATACGGATTACAAAGTTCAGTCTTTACCGTAAATCTGAATAAAGCATTTGAAGTAGCCAAAAAGCTTGAGGTTGGAACAGTTCAAGTTAATAACCGTACTGAGCGTGGTCCTGATCATTTACCATTCTTGGGTATTAAAAATTCAGGTGTTGGAGTCCAAGGAATCGCTTATTCGATTGAATCGATGACACATATTAAATCAACTGTTATTAATTTATAGGAGAATAGGAGCATACAAAATGAGTGTATGGAAAGGTTTTAAAGAATTTATTGTAAGTGATAAAGTAGCAGAAAATGAATATATTTATTCATTTTATTTAACTTCACCAGATGATGAGAAGTTACCAGATTATTTACCAGGACAGTTTATTGCTATTCGTGTGCAAAATGAAGATAGAACTTGGTCAAGACCAAGACAATATACGCTATCAAGTGTTTCGAATGGTAAATATTTTAAAATTAGTGTTAAAAGAGAGCCTGAAGGTGATGTAAGTAAAAAACTATGTGATACGGTTCATAAAGGAGATTTAGTAAAGATTTCAGCTCCAACAGGAAAGTTTGTTTTAAAAGATGATGGAAAGTCTGTTGTCTTAATAGGTGGCGGAATTGGAATTACCCCAATGCTGACAATGGCATATAAAGCTGTTGAGTCACATCCAGCTGTGCATTTAATCTATAGCTCACCAAATTCAAACTACCATGCGTTCGAAGAGGAAATTGAAAAATTAGCTAATAATCATGAAAATTTAAAGATTACAACCGTTTATACACGTCCGTTATTAGCAGATGAAGCACAAAGGAGATTTGATTTAAAGGGACGTTTATCAAAAGAATGGTTACAAGAAAATGTGAATCTTAATTCGGTGTTTTATTTCTGTGGACCTGTGGAATTTATGAGAAGTATATATCATTATTTAATTGAATTAGGGGTTACACCTGAAAATATTCATTATGAGTTATTTGCACCAGGACAAGATATTACTAAGTCAATTTAATTTAATCAGGAGGTATGTTTATTATGAGTCAACAAGAATCTAAAGTTAAAAATCTTAATGCGGTAAATTCAAAAGAATTATTAATTAATAATAGTCAGTTTAAAGTCGTGTGTTTCGCATTAGAAGCAGGTGATGAAATTCCTAAACATTCCCATGAAGCATCTGCATTTATTCAAGTTGTAAATGGTGTTGTTGAAATTAGTTTTGATAACGGAGATAACTATTTATTAAATCAAGGCGATATTTTACCCTTTGATGCGAAAATTAAACATCAAGTTATGGCTAAAGAAGAAAGTAAGATCATTGTTACGATTGTAAATAATTAAAACTAGATGAAGTATTTCAAGAATAGAGGGAAATGATGAACAAAATAATTGATTTAAATGAACCAGTTTATGAAATATATATGAAGTATCCAGAAATATTAGATATTTTATATCAATTAGGACTTCATGATATTGTAAAGCCAGGAATGATTAATACAGTTGGCAAAGTCATGACACTTCGTAAGGGCGCTACTATGAAAAGAATTGATTTTGAAGTAATTGAACAAACGTTATTAGATAAAGGTTATTTATTACATCGTTAAAAGGAGGCCTTATATGAGTGAATTTATCAATAATAGTGAAATGAGAAAACAAACAATTAAGAATATTATTAAGCAGTTACATGAGGGAAAAACTGTTGAAGAAGTTAAACAACAGTTTGAAGAAGCATTTGAGGATGTCTCAGCTTCAGAAATTACCACAGCAGAAGCTGCGTTAATTGCAGAGGGGGTTTCAGCTTCAGAAATTCAACGACTTTGTGATGTTCATGCATCTGTTTTTAAAGGAACAATTGAAGAAATTCACCAACATCCATCAAATGCTATTCTTATTCCTGGGCATCCATTAAATACTTTAATGAGAGAAAATTTAGCGATTAGTCGAATTATGAATCAAGAAATTAAACCTTATCTTAAAAATTTAGATGGTGAAGAAAGTTATAAATATTTATTAGAGGGAGTTAATCATCTTTCTCAAATAGAACTTCATTATCAGAAGAAGGAAAATTTATTTTTCCCGTATATGGAGAAATACGGTATTGTTGCTCCTCCACAAGTTATGTGGGGAGTTGATGATGAAATTCGTGCAGATATTAAAGAAATTAAAACGTTACTTGAGCAAGATTCTAAAGTAGACTCTGTTATAACTCAAAAAATAGAAGATGTTATGACTAGAGTGGAGGAAATGATTTTTAAAGAAGAAAATATTATGGCTCCAATGTTGTTAGATCATTTAACACAAGAGGAATGGAAAAAAATCGCAGATGAAAGCCATGAAATTGGATTTTTAATTAAGAAGGTATCTGAATGGAATCCTGTTATTCCTACTAAAGATGCTGTAGTAAAAGAAGAAGAAAACGTTCAAGAAGGACTAATTAAATTGCCATCTGGAATTTTTACTACTGAACAATTAACGTGTATGTTAAATACACTTCCTTTTGATATTACTTTTGTGGATAAAGATGATTTTGTAAAATATTTTTCAGAAGGAAAAGAAAGAACATTTATTCGTACTAGATCGATTATCGGAAGAAATGTATCAAACTGTCATCCACCAGCAAGTGTTCATATTGTAGAGAAAATTGTCAATGATTTTAAAACAGGTCGTAAAGATCAAGAAGATTTTTGGATTAAATTAGGTGATAAATTTGTTTTAATCCGCTATTATGCTGTTCGTAATGATAAGGGAGAATATTTAGGAGTATTAGAGGTGACACAGGATATTAAAGAAATTCAGCAAATTGTAGGAGAAAAGCGATTAGTATCTGAATAAACTTATCATGGATATCTAAATTTCTGAAATTTTTAGAATCAGTAAAGGGTTTCAAAAGCAATGTCTGAGTGATGCTGCTTTTTTATTGATATAATAAGGAAAAGGGGGATGTGAAGATGAGTTTTAAAAGGATGAAGGGGATTTTAGCGTTATTTTGGTTAGTTGCTTCTATTGTTATTGTTGTACTTGATATTAATGGGGTAATTAATTTAGCGCGAAATAATGTCCTGTTTTTTGGAGTTATTCTTTCTATGTTTGTTTCATTTCAAATGATTAATTACTTTGAGAAAAAGAAATAAAAATAAAACCAGTCCTAGAGACTGGTTTTATTTTTGTTGTAAATAGTTTTCTAAGGCTTGTGCAAGTTGATCTGGACATGATGTCTCTTTTGTACGGCATGGAATGCCTTTTAGCTTATTAATTGCTTCCTCCACTTCCATTCCTTTTACAAGGTGTGAGATTCCAATTAAATTTCCTGGACATCCCCCGATAAAGTTAACACTTTTGATTTTGTTATCTTCAACTTCAAATTGAATTTCTTTGGCACAGACGCCTGTTGTTTTGTATGTTTCCATTAAACAACCTCCTGAATTACCATTTTATTACAAGTATTATAGCAGCTCACCTACTCTAAAACAAGTTTGCTATTTTTGGTAAACGCTTCCTGTTTGGGGTTGTTTTTTTAGATATTTAGTTTTATAATGGAGGTTGAATAACCATGTGATATTCGATTATTGAGGGTGTCGATTTTTTGAGGTTAAGTGGTTATTTATTTGAGGAGTAGGTAGTGTCAGTATTTGACACTGCCTTTTTAATATGAACTGAATATTTTTTGCCTAAATAGACAATAATTAAGACAAAATGTGCTTTAACATGTTATAATGAAAAAATGAAAAAATAGTTATATAGATGGAGTGATTCAGATGTCGACAACTGAAATCAACGATCAATTACAAGTTAGACGTGACAAAATGGAAGATTTACGTCAAAACGGAATTGATCCATTTGGACAACGATTCGATCGTACTCATTTATCTTCAGAGTTAGTTGAAGAGTTTGGGGCGTTCTCTAAAGAAGAATTAGAAGAAAAAGAAATTGAAGTAGCAATCGCTGGACGTATCCGTACAAAACGCGGAAAAGGGAAAGCTGGTTTTGCTCATATCCAAGACGTTAAAGGTCAAGTTCAAATTTATGTACGCCAAGATGCAGTTGGTGAAGAAGCTTATAATTTCTTCACAAAAGCTGACTTAGGTGATATTGTTGGGGTACGCGGAGTTGTATTCAAAACTAAAGTTGGTGAGTTATCAATTAAAGTTAAAGAATATACACCATTAACAAAAGCGTTACGCCCATTACCAGAAAAATATCATGGATTAACTGACGTTGAAGAGCGTTACCGTCGTCGTTATGTTGATTTAATCATGAACGAAGAAAGTAAACAAACGTTCATTACACGTACTCGTGTAATTACTGCAATGCGCCGTTATTTAGATAATTTAGGATATTTAGAAGTTGAAACTCCAATTTTACATACCACATTAGGTGGAGCTGCAGCTCGTCCATTCGAAACTCACCATAATACATTAGATATGGATTTATATTTACGTATTGCAACTGAGTTACATTTAAAACGTTTATTAGTTGGTGGATTAGAAAAAGTTTATGAAATCGGACGTATCTTCCGTAATGAAGGGATTTCAGTTCGTCATAACCCTGAGTTCACTTCAATTGAGTTATATGAAGCTTACGGTGATATGGAAACAATGATGGATTTAACTGAAAATATGATTGCTCATATCGCACAAGAAGTTTTAGGAACAACGACTGTGCCTTACGGTGGACATGAAATCAACTTAGCAGTTGGATGGAAACGTTGGCACATGGTTGAAGCTATTAAAGAAATTACAGGTGTTGATTTCTTCAAAGAAATGACATTTGAAGAAGCTAAAGCCATCGCTAAAGAACATAATGTAGAAGTGCCTGCTCACTTCACAGGTGTTGGACATATCATCAACGAATTCTTCGAAACATTCGTTGAAGAAAAAATCGTTCAACCAACATTCATTTATGGACATCCAGTAGAAGTTTCTCCACTTGCGAAGAAAAATGCTCAAGATCCTCGTTTCACTGATCGTTTCGAGTTATTCATCGATGCTCGTGAGTACGCAAATGCCTTCACTGAGTTAAATGATCCAATCGATCAAAAAGAACGTTTCGAAGCTCAACTTGCTGAGAAAGCATTAGGAAACGATGAAGCATCTGAAATGGATATTGACTACATCGAAGCATTAGAATATGGTATGCCACCAGCAGGAGGACTTGGAATTGGTATCGACCGTTTAGTTATGTTATTAACTAACTCTCCAACAATCCGTGACGTATTATTATTCCCAACAATGCGTAAAAAATAATAAATGAGAATCCCGCTACACATAGCGGGATTTTTTATAGCATCAATTAATGAGAAAAGTATATTTTTACGTTAGCTTAAATAGTTAGATCTTTCTTTGTAAATAATGTTTTACTTATCCACAATTTTATATTTTATAACAATTAGTTAACGGGTTACCTTTTTTGGTAGCCCTTTTATTTTGGAAGACGTTATGATATGATGGAATAAAGTTTATTGATTTTATGGGGGATGAGATTTATGTTAGGATTAGTGATTTTTCCAATGTTATTTTTTATGATTGGTTTTTTATTTAAGGTATTTCGTCCATATTATAAGCCTGCGGAGTTTGTTTTCGTTAATATGATGACTGCGATGATTGCTTTAGTGGTGGCAAATGGTGCAACTTTATTTATGACGATTCCTTTTTTTGTACAAATGGCACTTTTACATGTGGGAATTTATTTAGCATTTGCATTTGTTGGATTATTGACGCAAAATATTTATGGATGGTTTAATAATCGATTTCCAATCGCTGGTGGAATAGGTCGTGGGATTACGATGGTGGCATTAATTTGTGTGATGATGACAGCTTGTTTTTCAATTCAATATATCTTAACGTTAATTTATTAGAAACTCAGGACTTTTCCTGAGTTTTTTTATATTTTATGAGTTATTCTTCATAAAGAAGTCGAATGTTTTTTTACATGAAGGACTTTCGAGAGAATAAATTAGAAGTAGTTAATGATAGGAGGGATATAGAAGATGGCAAAGGATACAAATTTATCTTTACGTCAGTCGGTGATTTATCAAGTATATAATCGTAATCATAATGAAAGTGGAACGTTTCGTGAACTGATTGGAGATTTAGAGCGAATTAAGCAATTAGGAGTAGATATTTTATATTTGTTACCGATTCATCCGATTGGCAAGAAAGATAAGAAAGGTGAGTTAGGTTGTCCGTATTCGATTCAAAACTACCGTGAGGTTAATCCTGAGTATGGAACACTTGAAGATTTCAAGGCGTTAATTGAAGCAACGCATAAACAAGGAATGAAATTAATGATTGATGTCGTTTATAATCATACGTCTCGAGATTCTTATTTATTAAACCAGCATCCTGAATGGTTCTATCTTAATAAGGACGGGCAATTCGCAAACCGTGTGGGTGATTGGTCTGATATTACCGATTTGGATTATTCTAAGGATGTCGCGTTATGGGATGAATTAATTGAGACTTTAAAATACTGGGCAGCACTGGGTGTAGATGGATATCGATGTGATGTGGCATCGTTTGTACCAGTAGAGTTTTGGCTAAGAGCTAGACGTGAGGTTGCAGAGATTAATCCCGACTTCATTTGGCTAGCAGAAAGTGTCGATGGTGGATTTATTAATTATATTCGTTCGCAAGGTTTTGAGGTGCATAGTGATTGTGAGATGTATCAGGCGTTTGATATTTGTTATGATTATGATGTGTTTGCTTTCTATAAGGATTATTTACTTGGACGTGCCCCATTAGGGGAATATATTAAGCGCGTGCAAATGCAGGAGGTTATTTATCCGGGGAATTATGTGAAGTTGCGTTGCTTAGAGAATCATGATCAGGCACGGATCGCTTCGCTAGTTAAATCGGTAGAGCAATTAAAAATGTGGACCGCATTTGTGTATCTACAAAAAGGGGCCACGATGATTTATGCGGGACAAGAGGCACTTTGTACGCATACTCCAAGTTTGTTTGATATCGATAAGGTGGATTGGTTACGTTATAATGAAGCAGGAATGGCTGATTTAATGTGTCAGTTAGCTTCTTTAAAAAAAGATGATATTATGCGTGATGGATTTTATACGATTGAATTAGGGGAAGTCTTAGATACGGTTCGATTAATGTATCATACAAAGGTGAAAAAACGAATTGCAATTTTTAATTTTGGTTTAAAGTCAGGAGAGGTTTCTGTTGATACAGTGGATGGTGAATATAAAAATTTACTAACCAATGAAGTTATTCGAGTGAAAGCTGGGAAAGTTATGCTAACAGCAGAACCTATTGTTTTTGAAGCGAATCAATAAAGTCTACTTTTTATAAGTAGATTTTTTTAATTTTGTAAAGAAAGTGTAGATTGGTGCAAAAATGACAAATAGTTTTAGTTGATTTAGTGTATCCTAATAAAAAACAAGATAATTAGGTGAAGTTATGAAACGATTGTTTATTGGTATTAGTTTTTCCACGGAGCTAAAAGATTATTTTAAACATGCTCAGTTAATGGTGGAGAAATATTGTGAAGTAGCAAAGTATACGAGTTATGATAATTTTCATCTGACGCTCAAGTTTCTAGGGATGATGGAGGAGGCGAGTGTCAATCAGTTGATCGAAATCATCAATTCAATTGATGTTGAGAAAATAATCTTGATGCTTGATCATATTGGCTTCTTTAAAAAGAAAAATCGTTACGTTATTTATATGGGAACGCATCCGAATGAAGCGTTGACGAAAGTGGCAATGGATTTGCATGATGCTTTAGTTGAAGCCCGTTTAGTGACTCAAGAGGAGTTTATTTATACGCCTCATGTGACACTTTGTCGAAATGCAAAGTTGTTAGTTCCATCAGTTGATTTATCTCGAGGGATTGATATTCAAAAGGAAATGATGCTTGATAATATTACATTATATGAAAGTACGAATATTAACGGAGTGCTAACTTATCAACCGTTGTATATTCGGGAGGTGTAAAAAATGGTAGAACAAGAAGGATATCTAGTATTCATTGAATCATTTAATCATATACATAAATATCTGAAGAAATATACGGACTCAGATGACAATGTGTCGTTTAGCGATTTACTTTATAAGGCAAAGGCGCATCCCATGATTCATCTTTATTTAGATGAGTTACATTTATTCCGTAAGTTACGAAATATTATTGTGCATCAAACCGATGACTTTGAGAAATTGATTGCAACACCAAGTGATGAAGTGGTCGAACGAATTAAATTTATTGAACAACAATTAGTGGACCCATCGACAGTAGGTGTATTTAAAGCGGAAGTGATAAAATTTAATGCTACTGATTCTATTGAAGATGTTTTAAAACTTTCTGGAGAAAAGGAAATTTTGAAACTTCCTATTTACGAGAATAATAAGTTTATAGGGTTAGTTACTTCAAGAGCGATTGCGAAATGGTTACAAAAACATATTCAAAATAATACAATTGAGCTTTCAGGGACAGTAAAAGATTTATTAGACTTTGAAAAAAAATCACAGTATGAATTTATCGCTTCATCGATGACGGTTTATGAGGCTTGGCATCTCTTTCAAGCGTCACCTAAAAAATTAGATGCGTTATTGTTAACTGAAAGTGGCCGTCAAGAGGACGTGATAGAAGCTGTTATTACATATGACGATCTTTTGAAGTATATTTATACGCACGATCAATATGTTTTTAATTAAAGACTTTTAAAATTTTGAGTTGCTATTCTAGCACTTAGTGAATATGTTAGGAGTAATAGTGTCCATTGAGGGGGAGTGTAAGATGAGGGAGTATGTGAAGACGGTCATCAATAAAAAAGTAGAACGTACAGTGGAAGCCTTGAAACGCCATGGATTTAATGCGACATTTGCCAATTCTAAGGAAGACGCATTTTCCCTTGTTACATCATTAGTTCAGAAGGGAAAGCTAATCGGAGTTGGTGGTTCAATGACGTTCAAAGAAGTTAGGTTATTAGATGAATTTCAAAAGGATGACTATCGTTTCATTCAAACATAGGTGGAAGGGTTGACACAGAGTGAGTGTCATTAATTATACCGAGAATATTTTTGCGGATGTTTATTTGATTACTGAACATGGGGATTTATATAATTTAGATGGTTGTAACAATCGAATAGCATTATTGTTATAGGGGGCTAATCTGGTTATGATTGTAGCGGTAATTAATAAGATTGTTCGTGATTTAGATGAGCTGATTAAGTGAAATGGGGAAGTTGTAGCTCCTGCTAATACACTTCGTCTAAATAAAAAATGCCTTGCACAAAGACGTTAAAATGTTGTGATTGTAAGAGTCCAGATTGTATTTATTGCAATTATGTTGTTATGTGGCCACAAGCTGATCAAGAATAAATTAATATTATTTTAGTAAATGATGAGCTAGGTTTTTAAGATAAAAGAGTTGTATTTAGGACAGTGATGTACTTTTATATGGACTATCAATGATTCGTCTTAATCTCACAATTTATCCTATGTATTTTTTTATGACGAGTTAGTATAATTATTGTTATGTGAAAACGGTTAACAAATATAGAGGGGGGCTATAGATGGCCGAGAAAGTAACAAGAGATGCGTTACTAAGTTTTTTTATTGATTCATGTTATCTGTTAGAAAACTACAGAAAAGTCGAGGGAATATTATATGAGCAGATAGAAAAGGATGAGTTAGAATTAGAGAATATACTAAATGATTATCGGGAAAATCAAAGTTTTGAATGGTTAATTCCGATGTTGATTTTTGCTTCACGTTATTATTCTCAACAGAAAGCCAATAATGTGGCACTTAAGTATCTAATTGAATGTGAGTGTATTTTAGAAAATTTAGAAACTGATAATCTCTTAAAAGGTTACATTTTTGCTGAGTTAGGCTATATTTATGAAACGAAAGGTGTATTTAAAGAGGCAGACTTTTATTATATGTCGGCAGCTTCTTTTGGTAGTGATAAAAAGATTCCTTTATTAACGACGTATGCTTTGGAACGGTTAATTTATATTATTCTAGTTTCATGTCACCGTAAAAGCATCGAGAGGTTTCAAACATTTACTGCTGATTATCAAAATCAGGATATTTCAGATTATTTAAAATATCAAATTGAATTATTAAGGTTATATCTATCTGAAAATTATGAGGAGATTATTTTAAATATAGAACCAGTGGATGAAACTCAAGAGAATACCTTGTTAATGAAAAAGGCAATATGCGCTCATTCGTTATTTCAATTAAATCGTAGTGATGAGATTGAGTGGGATTTGAACCTTCTAGAGTTGGTGGCCTCTCAACAATCTGATGTTTATTGCTTAATTTATCATTTAACTTATCATCTCGTTCATGATAATGATGAGCAATTATATGATTATATTACAAAACTGTCCAATAATTTAAAGGGTAAACAACAAAATGGTTGGTTGAGATTTGTTTATCAATTTTTATCTCAATCTTGTGAAGGTAAACTAAATGAAGTAGAGGGGAGTGAATTTCAAGATAGTTTAAATAAGCTAACTCAACAAGTTTCTTATCAAGAACAAAGATTAAAACATCGAATGCAAGGGATATATCATAACTATCGACAATATTATAACGGGATTCATTTAATTCGAAATAAACGAAAATATAAAGTAGTTAGTTGGAAGCAACTTCCTATTTCTTATCGATACGAGTATACGTCTAAAACTGTCGTTGGTTATTTTAAATTAGATCATTGTTTCTATAGTGACTTCAACACATCCCTTTTGAAACAAGTGATTGAAATGATTGATGAGTTTATTGGAGAAAGTATTACTTTTTCAGTAGAGAAAGAAGGATTATGGTTTTATTTTAAAGCGTGTTGTAGTGAAATCAAACTTAAGAGAAAGCTCAATCGCTTAGTCGAACGATGGTATGAAAAGCTTGGGCAGTCTTATTTTGTTACTTTTTGTTTACCCCAATCAACGACAGATTCATTTGAAGAAACTATTGAACGCGTTAAATCTAGTTTTTATGGAATGATTTTAAAATCAAGGTCTAAACTCTCATATGAAGTTAACTTTTGTCAGGAAAAATTCACACGGTATAATTTTTCAGTTAAAATTCATCAATTATTAGAGAAGGCTAATCACATAGGTGAATTTACGTTAAATTATAGTCCTCTATATTATCGAGATGGACATCAGTTATTTGGTATTGAGTGCCACAATATTTTAGATGATTATAGTATTTTAAATCAATTACCTGTCGAAGAGCGTGAAGAGGCATCACCTTTTTTAAATATTGAAAAAGAGATTTATTTATTTAAATTAGGTTGTGATTATTTAAAGGATTACGATGAAAAAAATTCAGTTAAATTATCACTATTTATTAAGTTTTCCCGTCAAACACTCTTAAATAAATGTTTGTGTTCTCGTATTTTAACTCATTTAAAAGAAGATGGCATTGATCCAAATCAAGTGATTATTAGTGTGAATGAGGATATCTTATTTGAACAAAATGTTTTAATTCAAAAGGCAATTAAACGATTACGTGAATTTGGCGTTAATATTGCATTAGATGAATATGGTGCTGGTGCTTTAACAGGGTCTATTCGTAATTTAAGTATTGATTATTTAAGAATTAGTTCATGTTTTATTCAATATCTTAAGTCTTCGAAAAATTGTTTAAGTATGATGAATTCGTTAATTAATGTTTGTATGAGTAAAGATGTAAAGATTTGTTGTTCAGAAATTGAAAATGAATCTAGTCTTCATTTGATTAGGGATTTTGGAATTGATGTTGTGAGTGGAAGCTATTATCAAAGAAAATTAGTTGTTTAATTAAATGAAATGCGTCATAATAGAGATTATAAAACGAGTAGGCGATAATTCAATACGCACGAAATGTTAATCTTTAGTATGAAGAGGTGACACGAGATGAAGCAGGATATGAATATGGACTTAGGAATTGAGTCATTTTTAGAACCAGACTCTGATTTTATTGAAGAACTATGTGAACATTTAGAAGGGGAAGGCATTCATTTAACGAGTGAATTATTAGTTCAAATTCTTTCAAAATATGAGGATCATAAGTTTAGTTTTTTCAAAGAATTAATTGAACAATTAGTTGGGGCTGATAATATGGCCTTACCAACTGATGGGGGACCAGCTGTCATTCAAGTGGTTATGGATGGGAAACGTGATCGAAAACAAAAAGATAAAGATAAGGATCACTTAGTTGATGTAGATTCTACATTGTTATCATAATTTTAACTATATATAAACAGAAATAAAATCTACATTTATCACGACACACTAAATGTTTGATAGTTATGCCGTAAAAGGCAGACTATAGTCCAGCTAAAAGTTTTTTACGATGTAAAAAACTTATCTGGACTTATATAGATAAGAAGCAGTGATTTTTTGTACTGTTAACATTTGACCGTTTTTATTACTAGCCTGTTTTCAAGGTCGATTAAGACGTTTATTTAAAGTTTTTATCCATTTCTATCTAAATTAAGCGACTCTTGGGAGTCGCTTTTAAAATGAGTAAAAGTAGTAAAAACGACAAAAAAATATTTTTTTTGTCGTTTTTTTAGTTATAATTTATTCAGTCATATGGGAATGAAATCATAGGATGAAACGTCTAATATATGAAAGAGGTGAAATGAGTGAGTTTAAGCACCCATGAACCAGTGGAACGACTTATTGAAACATACGGGCAAGAAGTTTATAAAATTGCATATTTCTATATGAAAAATACGCAATTAGCAGAAGATGTTTTTCAAGAAGTCTTTTATAAGGTCATGAAAAATTATGATAAATTTCAACATCAAAGCAGTGAAAAAACATGGCTCATTCGAATTACAATCAATACGTGTAAAGATATGTTGAGAACGAGTTGGATTAAGCGAGTCACCACCTTTGGAGTTTATCAAGATTCGAAGAATGATTACGAAAAACCTTTTGATATAGCGCAACAAGAGACGAATCGAGAGTTATATGAATTAATTCAAAAACTACCATCAAAATATAAAGAAGTTATTTTATTGTTTTATTATAAAGAGTTATCATATGAAGAGATTTCTGAAATATTAAAAATTTCTGAAGGAACAGTACGTAGTCGTTTATCTCGAGCACGTCAAAAATTAAAAAAAATGATGAATGAAAGTGAGGTGTGAGGTATGGATGATCAGAAGATTAAATCAGCGATGAAGTTACAACTCGATTCACTTGAAATGGATAAACAACTAAAAGAAAAGACGTTGCGTTATATTATGAATGAGAAACCAATGCTAACGTCTCGATTAAGCTGGAGATGGATGAATAGTGGATTAGGATTCGTTGCTGTTTGTTTGATGGCATTTATTTTAATTCCAAAAGTGGAATCAACCAATCATTCATTAACCCTTATTTCTACCTTAAATGATGACTTGAGTGTCAATACTCGTCAGGTAGAAACTCCACTTGACACACTAAAAATGGTTATGGAGCAACTAAATCTAACTTATAGGATTGGAACCCCACATATTGAAACATCTTATACCGTAACACCAATCATCGTGGATGATGTTAAAGGTTACTATGTTGAATTATCCACAACTGTGGATAACTTTGATGTGTGTTCTCAAACTTCATTGCAAGTCATTCGATTAGGTGAAAAAAGTTTATTCTTGTATGCTGATATGCAGGATGAACTGGTTGAATCATTAATAGCAAATTACACCATTCTTTGTAGATAGGGTTATCCACAAATCCACAAGAGCAAAAAAACCACTCAACTAGTTGAGTGGTTTTACTTTATATTCAGCTAAGCGATGTGCATCATGCTCAGAACATTCAACGGTAATTAACGTTCCATTTTCTAAATACTCTGTGTCAAAAACATTCGCATGTTCATTTAGGTAAGAAACGAGATTTCCGCGATCGTAAGGAATTAAAAAGCTAGCTTTTACATAGTGTTGGAAAATGTGTGATTTAATACAATCGATTAAGGTATCAATATTCGTTAAGTTTTTAGCTGAAATACGAACGGCCTCTTTTGTACTAGGTGTGAATTCATCTTCAACAAGATCAGCCTTATTGTAGACATACACCATTGGAGTTTCTTTAACTCCTAATTCATCAAGCACTTTATTCGTGATTTCAATCTGAGTTTGAAACTCTGGATGTGATAAGTCTACCACGTGAAGTAATAAGTCAGCTTCTGTTACCTCTTCTAGTGTTGAACGGAATGCTTTGACTAACTGGTGAGGCAGTTTACTAACAAATCCAACCGTATCTGTTAATAAAAATTGTTTATTATCTGGTAGTTGAATGTGTCGAGTTGATGTTTCAAGTGTTGCGAACAGCATGTTTTTCTCGAAAACTGATTTTTCTGATTGAGCATTTGAAACAGTCAGTAAAGCATTCATTGTTGTTGACTTACCGGCATTCGTATATCCAACTAAAGCAACGACAGGCGTTGAGTTGCGTTTACGAAGTTTACGTTGATTTTGACGGGCAAGAACGAGAGAGTCTAATTCTTTGTTTAGTTTATGAACTTGTTCTTCAATACGACGACGATCAAGTTCTAATTTCTTTTCCCCTGGCCCTTTCGATCCGATTCCACCGGCTTGTCGCGATAAGGAAGCATTAAGTCCAATTAAACGAGGCATCATATATTTAAGTTGGGCCACTTCAACTTGAAGTTGTGCTTCACGCGTTTTAGCACGGCTTGCGAAGATATCTAAAATTAAAATCGTACGATCGATGACTTTACATTGTAGTCCATGCTCAAGGTTACGAATTTGCGATGGGGATAATTCATCATTAAAGATGACAAGATTAGCATCATTTTGTTCAACAAGTAAAGCAACCTCGTCAACTTTTCCTGTTCCAATATAGCAAGCTGGGTTCACACGTTCAAGTTTTTGCGTTAGAACGCCAACGACTTGAACGGAGCATGCTTCAGCTAGATTTTTTAATTCTTCCACGCTATAGTCGAAATTTTTATCATTATTTAAATCGACTCCAACTAAGATGGCGCGTTGAATGATTTCTTCCATTTCATCACCTCAGGTCATATTTTCAAAAACTACTATAAGTTTACTAGAAAAAAGGTAAAATAGAAATATTATCGTAAATTTAAGTGAGTTTACTAGTCCTCATATAGTTTGATATCGCTCTATTATATTGTATGCGTTTGGATGAAAAAGATTTATCTCTTGCTAGGATATCTGATTGAGTTATGTGATAATTAAAGATAGAAATTAATATAGTTTATAAGGAGGGCATTTTATGGCGAAAGCAAGAACAAAAACATCATTTTTCTGTCAGCAATGTGGGACAGAAAGTTTAAAATGGGTCGGAAGATGTCCAGGTTGTGGCGAATGGAATACGATGGTGGAGGAATTAAAGCCTACAAAGGCAGAACAGCGTCGTGGCTTTGTAGCAAGTGAAAGTATGGTAAAACCTCAACGTCTACAAGAGATTGAAACAAAAGAGGAAGCACGTATTCAGACATCAATGAGTGAGCTTAATCGTGTTCTTGGTGGTGGAATTGTTCGTGGATCACTTGTTCTGTGTGGGGGTGAGCCTGGGATTGGGAAATCAACGCTACTTTTACAAACGGCACAAGATTTAGCGCATAAAAATGTTCAAGTATTATATGTTTCAGGAGAAGAATCCGCTCGTCAAATTAAACTTCGTGCTGAGCGTTTAGGAGTAAGTAGCGAGCACTTATATATTTACGCAGAAACAGATTTAACTTTAATTGAACGTCAAATTCAACAGTTAAAACCAGAGTTTGTCATTATCGACTCGATTCAGACGATTCATATGCCAGAGGTAACATCGGCACCTGGGAGTGTCTCGCAAGTTCGTGAATGTACGGCCCAATTGATGAAAATTGCTAAAATTGGTGGAATTTCAGTCTTTATTGTCGGACATGTGACGAAAGATGGAAATATCGCTGGGCCACGTTTACTCGAGCATATGGTGGATACTGTCTTATATTTTGAAGGAGATCGTCATCATACGTATCGTATTTTACGAGCGGTTAAAAACCGATTCGGTTCAACGAATGAGATTGGAATCTTTGATATGAAAGAAGAGGGGCTTGATGAAGTGACGAATGCCTCAGAGGTCTTCTTAGAAGATCGCACGAAAGGATTACCAGGAACGGCGATTATGGCATCAATTGAAGGAACACGTCCAATCTTAGTTGAGATTCAATCATTATTAACGCCGACTTCATTTGGTAATCCAAAACGAATGGCATCTGGAGTGGATCATAATCGTGTATCTTTGATTTTAGCTGTGCTTGAAAAACGTATGGGATTCTTCTTACAAAATCAAGATACATATGTAAAAGTAACTGGTGGTGTAAAGTTAGATGAACCGGCTGTCGATTTAGCGATTGTGGCAAGTATTGTTTCAAGTTATAAAGATAAGATGACGCCAAGTGGCGATGTATATATGGGAGAGGTTGGATTAACGGGTGAAATTCGACGTGTGTCTCGTATTGAAGAGCGTGTGAAAGAAGCGAAGAAACTTGGGTTTACACGTGCAGTTATTCCAAAGAAAAATATTGGTGGATGGACAGCTCCAAAAGGAATTGAGATTGTTGGGGTTGATACAATTTCGGATGCACTTAAAGCAATGTTCAAAGATGATTTGAAATTCTAGTCGTAGTCAGCTCATTTAAGGGGGCGACGGATTTGGGAATATGGAAATTTTTTAAGCGTGTCTTTGGGTTGATGATAATAGCAATTTCTGTGCTGATTTTTGTTAGTTTAATTCCATTATTATTTAAGGAAAGAATAGAAAGTGAGGAAAGCGATGAGGTAATCCCATCGCTTTCGTTGTCATTAATAAATGATGAATCGTCTCGTACGTATTTTAATATTTTAATTGAAATGAATGTTTCAAAGATTAGTGAGAGTTTATCACAGTTAAATGTTTGGGTGCAACAGGCATCAGGAACGGTGGTGTCTTCTCATTTAGTCGCCATCGATGAAACGCTTAAGAGCTATACGGGGGCATGTGTCTTAGAAATGGAATCAACAGAGGTGGAATCATTTTTACAGCAGGTTCAGCTCATAGGACAATTTACTCAGATGGAGACATATACTAATGGTGAAGTCTTAGTAACGGAAGATATAGACAGTTGGTTGTCAAATTTAAGTATGCAGCAATCAAAATATCAGACACTCCTTTTGGAGGCAGAGACCGTTAGCGACATTATCAAACTGGAAGAAGAATTAGCACGAGTTCAAGTAGAGATGGATAAATGGTCTGCCTTGAAAGCTCAAGATGAAGTTGCGAGAAATAAGGTGACGATAGTCTTTGAACTGAAAGAGGGAGAAATCTATGATGATTCAAGATGGGGAGTTATGATTCAAAATGAGCTTTCGGTTCAATTAAATCGAATTATTCAAGTGACACGATGGCTAGTAGTTAAATTACTTGGGCTAGTTCCGTATGGCGTCATTTTATTCGTGTTGATCCTTATCATGCGATGTTTATTTAAGGGGCGTAAACGAAAACCATGAAAGAGGTGGTAAAGAGTGAAGAAATGGTTGGTTAGTGGGTGTGTACTACTCATCATCTTATTTGGATGTTTACAAATCTGGCAAGGTAAACATTCTATGACGATAGAGGGATTGGTTCTTCAAGTTGACCCAAATTCGGTATTATTATCTCAAAAAAAGGAGATTAGCTCAGAAGACTTAGTAAAGACGTATGAGGAATGGATGGATGGGGACTATGATGTCATTTTTGTTTCAAATGTCGAAGGTGTTGAAGTTGGAATGATATTACGTGTGATTATTGAAGAGACGATGACAACAAGTTATCCAGCCCAGACCCAAGCTAAATCATATGAGATTTTAAATCAGCTTCAAATTCCGACAGATGAATCTGATGAGATGATCATGGCTCCAGAAAATTCGTATAATCAAGAGTTACTTGATATTTTTCCTAAAATGGTCGATATGTATCAATTATTTAATGGATATGCGGAATATGGCCACTTTCAAACACTGAAAACAGCTCAAGAATGTGGTTCTGTCTTTCAGATCATATTTGATGGGATGATGACGGATGGATATGGAGAAAGCGAATCTCGAGTATTCCAATTAACTTATGAAATTACCAATCAAGCCGTTATTGAACACATTTATAATGAAGATCCGTATAATCAGCTAAAAGATGAAAGACTATTAAATTCGATTATACCTAATAAAGTTTTATTAAAATTACCGCTTGAAGTCGGAAATAGTTGGACAGAAAAATTCAGTTATCAGGAGAAAGAGTATACAGCAATGACAGAGATTGTTCGGATTGACACGAATGAAGATGGAAAATTAACGTATGAAACATTGACAACCGTAGCAGGTATAGAGGGAGATTATAATGGATGTTATAAAGAAACTCGAGTATTTACTACCGGTAGCGGGATGACCTCGTTTAGTAGTTTCTTTGCATTTGAATCAACAGGCACGGATGATGAAGATTTCGAGCAGGCAGAAGATTTATATCTTTTTGGTTATTCATTATCGGCTGAAAATATTATTATTGAAGAATAAAAAAACGACCAAGTGACCTTGGTCGTTTTTGATTAAGCAATCGTCTGTTCAAAAGCTGGTTCGTTGTTAATGACACTAGATTTTTTAGAAAAGACTATTTTAAGTAGGACGGGAGTAATAACTGTTGTCACAACAACCATAATTACGATTGGTCCAAAGAAGACAGTTCCCATTAATCCAAAGGCTGAACCTTTACTAGCCACGATGAGGGCAACTTCTCCCCTTGAAACCATTCCTGTTCCAATTTGAATGGCTTCTTTAGTAGTATAGCGACACAGCTTAGCACCAAGTCCACAACCTAATATTTTTGTTAAGATAGCCATGATAACTAAAGCAACTGAGAAGGCGACTAAAGCCGGTGTCATTTCTGGAATAACAACTTTAATTCCGATACTTGCGAAGAAGATAGGTGATAATAACATATAAGCCGTCGTTTCAAAACGATTCATGATGTAATGTTTACGAGGTGTGTTTGATAAAACTAACCCTGCCATGAATGCTCCAGTAATATCAGCTACTCCGAAGAAATGTTCAGCACAGAATGATAATAATAAACAGAAGACGAATGATAAAACAACGAATCGTCTGAGATCCATATTATATCGGTTCATGCTGTGTTCCATTGCTCTAGAGAATAAGAATCCGGCAAATCCACCCACAATAAAGAATAATACGATTTTAATCAATACAAGTCCGATACTCACATCTGTACTTGTTGAACTTGTTACGACAGTTAAGGCGATGACTCCTAAAATATCATCGATGATGGCGGCACCTAAAATTGCATTACCAGCACGAGTATTTAATTTTCCGAGTTCTTTTAATGTTTCAACCGTAATACTCACCGATGTCGCAGTAAGAATAATTCCGATAAAGATATTTTGTAATAGCGGTGCAGCAGTTGCATCTGAGATTCCGCCTTTATTAAATATTGAAGCAAGAGCGAATCCACCAGCTAGGGGAATAATCATCCCTAGGATAGCAATCACAATCGAAGCTTTTCCTGTCTTTTTCAATTCTTTAATATCTGTTTCGAGCCCTGCCGTAAACATTAAAACAATCACGCCTAGTTCAGCAACTTGGAGAATAAAGTCTGTTTCATGTAAAATGTTTAAACAAGCCGGGCCGAGTAATAATCCTGCCAACAAGGCACCTACAACCTGTGGTAATTGAATTTTTTTAGTTAGTAATCCGAGTAGCTTTGTACTCATTAAAATTAAAGCAATGTCAAATAGAAATTCGTAAGACAACATCGTTTCTACTCCCTCCTAGTTTTTTCACATTGACAAATTATACTCTTATATACAATAATTTACAATTAAAAAGACAAATTAAAAGCGGTTTTATTTTGAAAATTTTACCGTTATTCAATATAATTAATTTTTGCTTTAATGATTATAATTTTTATGAAAAAAAAAAAATAGGCGAACCATTAATTTTCAGAGTTTAAAAATGATTTGACTTTCTAATTGTTGTCTGTTAAATTATTCAATATTAAATTTTTTGGGGGAAGGTGGTCTAGTGAAACAAAAATTTATTTCAAAGACAATTATGTTTATTTTAAATTTGGTCTTTGTCATGTTTTTTCAAAATATTTTTGGAGTGACTAATAAGATGGTTGGAATTGTTGTTTTAATCATTGGATTAGCTATTACTGAAAAAGACTTAACACAAAACTTAGGCGTGTTAACTATTGAATTATTGATCATTAATTTATTGATGGGAATTTTAAGTTATTTAACCTTATTAAATCCTATTCTAGGATTAGTAATTAATTTCTTCTTTATTTTTTATGTGACTTACGGTACCGTAGCAGGAAATAAAAAGCCGTATCATTTTTCTTTTATTTTAGGTTATTTATTTTTAACCCTGAATTCTCCTCCAACATTAAGTGAATTACCTGGACGTCTAGTTGCATTAACTGGCGGGACGTTTATGATTGTTGGATTACAATGGGTATTTAATCGAAATACTTACACTAAGATTTTAAATACACAATTAGATAGGGTACTAACCTGTTTGCATAAGCGAATGGAACGAATCATTGCAGGAGATAATCGTAGCTATCCAGAAGAGGCGATGTCGCTTCAAGATGGAGTCAGTCGATTTATGAAAGTGACATACGATAGACGAAGTTTTAAAGGGCCGTTAACGCCGGAAAGTATGTATCGCATAACGGAAATAATTGCATTTGAAAAAATGTATTATTTATTAGAGGATGTAGCCCAAGATTATAAAGCAGGGCATATTGATAAAACAGTGCTTAATGAACTTTATACCTTTATTAAAGACCTACAAGAAGGAGATTTATCAGATGCCAACAAATTAATTAGTAAGTGGGAAAAGGACGCAATGCCCGTTTCAATCATTAATTTTAAAAAAGCAGTTCAAGTGTTACAGAGTGCCAAAAAGCAAGAATATCCTCTTTATAAGCAGGGATTATTTAAGCAATTTGTAAAGGGAATTGATAAAGAGTCATATGCTTATAAATTTTCACTTCGATTAGCTATTTTAGTTGGATTTTCGTTATTTATTGTTCAACTATTTAATCTGACTTATGGACGTTGGTTTTGTTTTACTATTCTTGCCCTTGTTCAGCCGGGATTCGAGGAGAGTCGTCAGAAAACAATTTATCGATTCATTGGGACCTTTGTTGGTGTTATTTTATTTATTATTTTAATTAGCGTATTTAAAAATGAGTCCCAGCTAGCAATGATTGTTTTGGTTGCTTCTTATATTGGGACGTATATGAATCGTTATGATTTGAAGATGACTTTTATAACCGTTCAAGCTTTAGGAGCCGCTATTATTGGAACAACAGGATCTATTGTGATTGGAAATCGTGTTTTTTATCTTATCATTGGGGCTTTTGTGGCATATATCGGGAATAAATTCTTGTTTACTATTCATCAACAGGAAGTTAGTCAACATTATTTGGACTTATATGAAAAAGATAAAAAGCATTTATTACTCGAGCCAAAAGATTATCCTCATTCAATGATTGTTGAAGCTTATCATTTTCTACAAGTTGGACAAATAGAAAAAGAAAAATACCAAGAATGGTTAACGATTAGTTTTGATGCATTATCTAAAGCTATTTAAAAAAAATCACCTCTTAATTTATTAGAGGTGATTTTTTTGTATGAAAGACAGGGAAGAAGTAAAAGTTATATAGAAACTGATCATTTTTTCACCTTTTTAGCATAAATTTTAATTGTCTGAATTTTTTAAAAGAGGTTCTATATGCCGTAACAGATATCTTTGATTCGTTAAAAACTAGATAAATAGTGTTCTACTAGTTTGTTAAAAAGATATTCTCTATGGCTACATCTGATAGATTAAAGTTTTGCTAAATGTTTTAGGAAGCGAAAATTAATTAGGCTTCTATAAAATGAGGAAATTTTAAGTAGTTGCGAAGGTCAGCCATTTGTAAGACAGTTTAGTGTTTTTGATGGATAAGATGACTGCGGTAAGATAGTGAAAATTGTTTCAGAAATCATCGAAAGTTCAGCAATAATTAACATTTTTTGATATAATGAGAGAGGAAATTTATCATTTAGGAGGGTTTCAACATGAGACGTGAATTAGCAATTGAGTTTTCTCGTGCCACTGAGGCAGCTGCTTTAGCAGGGTATAAATGGTTAGGACGCGGAGATAAGAACGCAGCAGATGGAGCTGCCGTACTTGCGATGCGTCACGTATTAAATGAGATTAATATTCGCGGTGAGATTGTCATTGGTGAAGGTGAAATCGATGAAGCGCCAATGTTATATATCGGAGAGCGTGTTGGAACTGGATTTGGTGATGATGTCGATATCGCAGTAGACCCAATTGAAGGAACACGTATGACAGCAATGGGACAAGCAAATGCGATGACAACGTTAGCCGTTGGAGAGAAAGGGTCATTCTTAAAAGCACCAGATATGTACATGGAAAAACTCATTGTTGGTCCAAAAGCAAAAGGTGTTATTGATTTAAATTTATCATTAGAAGAAAATATTCGTCGTGTAGCAGAGGCAGTAAACAAGCCATTATCAGCTTTGACAGTGATGACACTTGCTAAACCACGTCATGATGAGCAAATTAAACAAATGCAAGCTTTAGGTGTACGTGTGTTTGCGATTCCAGATGGAGATGTTGCTGCTTCAATCTTAACTTGTATGCCATTTAGTGAAGTTGATATGGTTTATGGAATTGGTGGAGCACCAGAAGGTGTTGTTTCAGCTGCTGTTATTCGTGCTTTAGATGGAGATATGCAAGGACGTTTAGTTTTACGTAAAGATGTTAAAGGTGAAACAGAAGAAAATATTCGTATGAGTAAAGATGAAGCACGTCGTTGCGATGAAATGGGTGTTAAACCAGGTCAAATTTTAAAATTAGAAGATATGGCAAAGAGCGATAACGTGATGTTCTCAGCAACAGGAATCACAAAAGGTGATTTATTAGAAGGAATTATTTGTGAAGATGGAATGGCAACAACAGAAACATTATTAATTCGTGGGAAATCTCGTACTGTTCGTCGTATTCAATCAGTTCACTATTTAGATCGTAAAGATGATCAAATTAAAGAGATTATTTTATAATTTTTAAAATGAAAGAGCCCCCACTGAAATGGGGGCTTATTTATTATCAGAGGTGTAAAGATGTATAGTGCAATAGTCTTAGCAGCGGGAATTGGAAGTCGTATGGGACTTGGATATAATAAAATGTTACATCAAATCAAAGGACAACCAGTTGTTGTTCATACGATAAAAAAGTTTTTAAATGATGTAACATGTGGACAAGTTGTTTTAGTTGTCAATGAATTAGAAATTGAAACGATGCAACAACTTTTAAGTGATGCCGGGGTAAAGAACCCTCGTATTGAAATCGTATCAGGTGGGTCAGAACGACAATATAGTGTCTATCATGGATTACAGGTTGTTCGTGAAGAAGTGGTGTTAGTTCATGATGGAGCACGTCCATTTGTGACACAACAAATGATTTCAGAATGCTTTGAATTAGCGAAAAAGGGTCATCCTTCAATTGTTGCTGTTCCAGTAAAAGATACGATGAAGCGTGTCGTAAATGGAGTAGTTGTTGAAACGCCAAATCGTGATGAGATGTACAGTGTTCAAACGCCTCAAGCCGCACCGACTGAGTTACTAAAAAAGGCTCATGAAGCTGCAAAAAAAACACATTTCTTAGGAACAGATGAAGCGAGTTTAATCGAAAAGTATACGGATATACCAGTTTGTGTCGTTAAAGGTGCTTATACAAATATTAAGTTAACGACACCAGAAGATTTATTAATGGCTGAACAATTATTAGTAGCTGAATAGATACAGCTACTTTTTTTAACACACTACTAGACAATATACAGTAGTGTTTGTTATACTACTAGTGTATAATGCATAATAGTTAATTTATAATTAGAGGATAAATTATAAAATACATAACTATTTAATACATAAAAAAGGTAAATTTTATAAAAATAATAATAATTCAATTTATAAGGAGGACTGTTATGAGAAAGACAGCGTTATATTCAATGTTATTAACTGGATTTGTTTTATTTGGATGCTCAGCAAACAACCAACCGGTTAATCCAACAACAAATTCAAATCCTAATACGAATATTAATACAACGAATCAAGCAAAAATTGATGAACAACAAGCAAAAGAAATCGCATTAAAAGAAGCCGGTGGCGGTCAAGTCACTGAATTTTCATATGATATGGATGATTATACGCCTAATTATGATATTACGGTTCTTAATGGAACGACTGAATATGAATATGAAATTAGCGCTGTTGACGGAAGTATCTTAAAAAGAAGTTTAGAAAATCATCCAACAGGAACGAACACGGTGACAATTGATGAAGCAAAGGTTAAAGAAATTGTAAATAATCAAGTAAAAGGAACAATTGTTAGTATCAAACTAGATCACGATGATGCTCGCTTAGTTTATGATGTGACAGTAGTTGATGAGACATATAAGTATGACTTTGAAATTAGTGCTGTTGATGGTAGTATTGTAAGTCAAGATAAAGAGTTAATTAACCAAGTTTCTAATTCAACGAATACGCAAGGAGTAACAATTGATGAAGCGAAAGCGAGAGAAATTGCTTTAAGTCAAGTCCCAAATGGAACTATTATTGAAATTTCATTTGACTATGAAATGGGTGTTTTAGTGTATGATGTGACGGTTGTTGAAGGAACAACAGAATATGATTTTGAAATCAGTGGTGTTGATGGAAGTATTATTTCAAGAAGTATGGATTCAACATTAGACTAATAAATATATAAAATAATGATATAAAAATGAAAAAATATTTTAAATTTAATGGACTTGTGTTATCATATCACAAGTCTTTTTGATAGATAACTTATTCAAAGGGAGGTTAGAATAGCAGCTTATTGTTGTTAGGAGATGGATTATGAATGCACAGTATAAGAAGGGTGTTTTAGAGCTATGTGTTTTAAAATTAATTCAACAAGATGATTTATATGGTTATGAAACAGTTCAGAAAGTTTCATTTTATATAGAGGTCACAGAAAGTACGATATATCCATTGTTAAGAAGATTAACGAAAGAAGGATATTTAAGTACGTATAATAGAGAATCGAATGAAGGCCCTCCACGTAAATATTATTCAATGACAGTTGAAGGGGAAGTTTATTTGGCAACATTAATAAGAGAATGGGATCAGATGGTAGATTCTGTTCAACGTTTATTGAAAGGAGTGTGATTAATTAATGAATGTTCTTAATCAATGGTTAGAAGAGTTATATCAAGAGTTACAGGGAATTTCAGAAGATGATCGTAAAGATATTTTAGAATCTTACGAGGAACAAATTAATGAAATGATTGACTTAAAGATCAATGAACGTGAAATCTTATCTAAA
Source organism: Turicibacter sp. GALT-G1 (assembly GCF_025594995.1). Taxonomy (NCBI): domain Bacteria; kingdom Bacillati; phylum Bacillota; class Erysipelotrichia; order Erysipelotrichales; family Turicibacteraceae; genus Turicibacter; species Turicibacter sp. GALT-G1. The sequence goes on along the minus strand of NZ_JAMQUS010000023.1, from coordinate 25,873 downwards.
CTAGGGTCACCTAAAAAAGTTGCACAGGAGATTAAACAATCATTTACTGATACAGAGACTGTATCCGCACAAAACAAGCAGATTGTTTTTAATATAAGAGAGAAAACAAACGATGATGTAATTAAAAAGGCAATTTTTATTGTTGTTTGCATTATCTCATTGTTTGTCTCACTATTCTTTTTAATTACTGCTCTTCGCTTAATTATTGGAGGTTTTTTACTATTCCAGTTATCGGCAGGACTTATGATTGCGATATTAGGATTAGGTTTATTGTTTTTAAATATTGGAATTGCCTCAATCTATATTGGTTACTTGGGATATAAGCGAATTAGTGAAAAATTAGATTAAGAAAGTTGGTGACTTACATGCGAAAGAAGGGTTTAGAACGTTATTTAATTATTTCTAGTATTGCATCTATTGTGATTATTGTAGTTAGCTTTGTATCAGCCACTTTTTATAATCCAACAATTAAACAAAGTCTTCAATATGGGGCTGTTTCTGAGTTAATTGAACAATATTCACTAGGTTTAATTGATTTAGAGGATTTATTTGATTAACAGGAAGGAGAGATAAGGATGATTCGAATTGGACATTCAACGGATATTCATCAACTAGTCGAAGGACGAAAGCTAATTTTAGGTGGAGTTGAAATTGAGCATACGAAAGGACTTCTAGGTCATAGTGATGCAGATGCGCTTTGTCATGCGGTAACAGAAGCCATTATTGGTGCTTTAGCGAGAGGTGATATCGGTGCGCATTTTCCAGATACTGACCCACAATATAAAGGAGCTGATTCACGTGTCTTACTTCGCGGGGCGAAAGCGATGATGGATGAAGCTGGATATGTTCTTGGAAACTTAGATGCGACGATTTATGCAGAGCGCCCTAAAATGCGACCACACATTGATGCGATGCGTGCAAATTTGGCAATAGATTTAGACGCTAATTTGGATCAAGTCAATGTTAAAGCAACTCGTGGTGAGAAATTAGGCTTCGTTGGGCGTGAAGAGGGAATTGCAGCTGAATGCGTGGTCTTATTATTTAAAAAAGGTGCCAATTAATCAAGGTTTAACATGATTTTAACAAGAACTTCATTTTTTAATGTTTAGTGCCTGTTATACTAAAGAGGTGAAACTCCTTATAAGAGATTGAAAGCTAAAGGTTGACTTTAGCTTTTTTTCTGTGAAAATATTTAATATTTTGTTTCAATCGTATATAATATGAAAAGAATAAAAGTAGTATTTTAATTAGGAGGCAAGATTATGACAGTTCGTGTTCGTTATGCACCAAGTCCAACAGGATTTTTACATATCGGAAATGCTAGAACGGCATTATACAATTATTTATTTGCTAAACACCACGGTGGAGATTTTATCTTACGTATTGAGGATACTGACATTGAACGTAACGTAGAAGGTGGAGAAGAATCTCAAATGAACTACTTACGTTGGTTAGGTATTGAATGGGATGAATCATTTGATGTTGGTGGGGAGTATGGACCATATCGCCAATTAGAGCGTTTAGATATTTACCGTAAATATGTAGATGAGTTAATCGAAAAAGGATTAGCTTATAAATGCTATTGTACAAGTGAGGAGCTTGAGGCAGAACGCGAAGCAATGTCAACTCATGGCCATGATAATATTCATTACTCTCGTCGTTGTTTAAATGCAACAGGTGAAGAATTAGCTGAGTTAGAGGCACGTGGAGAATATGTTGTTCGTATTAAAGTTCCTGAAAATGAAGTTTATACGTTCAATGATATCGTTCGTGGTGAAATCTCATTCAACTCAGAAGACTTCGGTGACTGGGTCATTATGAAAAGTAATGGAATCCCAACTTACAACTTTGCCGTTGTTGTGGATGACTATTTAATGAAAATCACTCACGTGTTCCGTGGAGAAGAACATATTACAAATACACCCAAACAAATGATGGTTTATCGTGCTTTTGGATGGGATGTACCAACATTTGCTCACATGACATTAATCGTTAATGAAAATGGTAAGAAATTATCAAAACGTGATAAAGATACTGTTCAATTCATTGAGCAATATGCAAACATGGGATACTTACCAGAAGCATTATTCAACTTCATTGCTTTATTAGGATGGTCTCCAGGAATCGAAGAAGAAATTTTATCTCATGAACAATTAATCGAATTATTCGATGAAAAACGTTTATCTAAATCACCTTCAACATTTGATAAAGCTAAATTAGCTTACATCAATAACCGTTATATCAAAGCTTTAGAAGCGGAAGAGTTATTAGAATTATGTATGCCTCACTTAGTTGAAGCGGGAATTTTAGAAGGACGCACACATCAATGGGCTGTTGAATTAGTTTCTTTATTCCACGATCGTTTATCATACGGTGCTGAAATCGTTGACTTATACGATGAATTCTTCTCAGAAGAATTAACATTAGATGAAGAAGCACAAGCATTTATTGCTCAAGAAGGTGTTGCTGATACATTAAAAGCATTCAAAGAACAATTAGAAGCTTTAGAAGATTTCACTGCTGAAGGAATCCAAGCAGCTGTTAAAGCAGCTGGAAAAGCAAGCGGAGCTAAAGGGAAAATGTTATTCATGCCTTGCCGTATTGCAACAACAGGACAAATGCATGGTCCAGATTTACCAAAAGCTTTAGCCTTATTAGGAAAAGACACAGTTATTTCTCGTATTGAGAAATTTATCTAATATAAGACAAAAAAACCTCAGATTAAGTCTGAGGTTTTTTTGACCTTAAAGAAATTAATAAGAAAATCGAATAGAGAACGGTTAAAGCAAAGTACGTTACCCAAACTAAGGTATAGTTTAAGTGATCAGCAATAAATCCTGAAATCATTGGCCCTAGTGCGCCACCAAATGTGAAAATCATATTAATAAATCCTAGATGCATCGCATAGTGCTCTTTACCAAACAAAGCACTGGTTCCATAAGATGGAAGCATTGAGGGAAGGCATAAGCACAGTCCAAACAAAGCTGCGAAAACAAACAATAAAGGTGCGAATGCACCATAAATTAAACAAATGTAACTCAAAAGACTCATTGATACAAAAATGATAATAGAGTTGCGTAAGTTTAATTTATCGAAAACATACCCGCCAATTAAGTTGCCTAATAAAGCAAAAATGGCTTGTGTTGAACCGACATTTGCATTAAACGTTAAGGGGTGACCGAGGTGAGTTAAATAAGGTTGGATATGCATTTTAGTTCCTGAAATATTGACGCCAAGTAAAAATAAGCCCAAAGCGAATAGAATCAATTGCATGCTCCAGTGAATATCCTTATAGGAGATTTTCTCTTTCTTTTTAGCTTCTATCGTTGTATCAGGGGGCATTTTCATCACAAAAAGGGTAAGTGGGAGACAAACAACTAAAATAATCAAACCTAAGATGGCATAAGTTTCTTGATAAGAAAGATCAGTTAGCATTCTTGAAACAATTTGCATCCAAATGAATGATCCTGTTCCCGCACCTGCCATCGCAATTCCAAGTGCCATCCCTTTTTTATCTTCAAACCAGTGTGTTATAGCAGTCGAAATAGGAATGACTGTTAAACACGATGTTCCGATTCCAACAATAACAGCAATCACATAGAACATCCAAATCTCAGTGGCCAACGAATAACAGAAAAAGCCGCCACCGGCTAGAATCGCACCTAGTGACATGATGGCTTTAAGTGGAACTTTCGAAATTAGTTGACCAATGACAGGAGACATCAAGGCTGTTGTAATGGCACCAATCGTAAACACAAAGGAAAACGATGAAATCGAAAGTCTTAAATGCTTTGTCACAGGATCGATAAATAAAGACGTAATGTTATTGATAATACTGAATGAAACAGCCATGATTAAAAAACAAGCGGCTAAGACTAGATATTTACGAAATTTAAGTCTATTTGACATATATTAACCTCCAAATCTAGTGTCTTCATTAGGATTAGATTCTTGGAGGGAATTTATGTAGAAAACATCTAAAAGTAAGGGATGTCATTGAAAATTCTTTTTTAATTTATCAAAAGTGAATATCTTATTAGAAGGGTGAGTATATATGAGGTAGTTTTAAAAAAATTGAGGGGAGAGAATAAGATGAATTTAATAGGTGGACTGTTTACCTCTATCATTGGATTAGGAGTATTAGGTTTGATTGTTTGGTTTTGGGTGTTAGTCTTTACGGCTTTAGTCAGAGCTAATCAAGCATTAAAACTATATATTGAAAAGAATAAATAAGTTATCCACAGAACCAAAAAAGGAACCGTTTGACGGTTCCTTTTAAATTATTTAACAGCAATTGCTTCAATTTCGATTTTGGCATCACGTGGTAAACGAGCCACTTGAACACAAGCACGAGCAGGTTTATGTTCAGAGAAATATTGCCCATAAACCGTGTTAACCACAACAAAATCATTCATATCTGCTAAGAAGATTCCGCATTTCACAACATTTTCTAAACCATATCCCGCTTCTGTTAGAATCGCTTGAATATTTTTTAAACATTGATGTGCTTGAGCTTCGATCTCATCAGATACAAATTCCATCGTTTGTGGATCAAGTGGGATTTGACCAGAGATATATAATGTTCTATTTGCTTCAATGGCTTGAGAGTAAGGTCCAATGGCTTGAGGGGCATTTGGTGTTGCAATAACTTTCATTTGATTTCCTCCTTGAGTATGATTGGGATTTTTAAATGCACTTATCATTTTCATTATAACATATCCATATAATGGTTTTAAGAGTTATGATTCGATATATTGTGTGATACAATAAAGATAAATTATAAGTGGAAAATATAGGATGAATGATAAGTGGTTTAATGGAGGGAATTGAAGTGGAAACTGTAACATTTCAAATGATAGTAGAGGCGGCAAGAAACTTTAGAAATATTATTAAAGAGACTGATTTTTGTTACTCTGAATCTTTAAGCGATTTAACAGGAGGAGAAGTTTATTTAAAATTAGAAAATCTTCAACAATCAGGATCATTTAAAATTCGAGGCGCTTATAATAAAATGATTCATTTATCAGATGAAGAAAAAGCTTGTGGAGTTGTTGCGTCAAGTGCGGGTAATCACGCACAAGGTGTTGCGATTAGTGCAACTAAGCTAGGAATTAAATCAACGATTGTCATGCCTAAGAGTGCGCCATTTGCAAAAATTTATGCGACACGTAAATACGGGGGTGAGGTTGTTTTAGAAGGAGAAGTTTACGATGAGGCTTATCAAAAAGCATTAGAAATTAAAGAAGCAACTGGGGCAACGTTTGTTCATCCCTTTAATGATCCTTATGTTATTGCAGGTCAAGGAACGATTGGACTTGAACTTTTAAAGGAGCAACCTGATTTAGATGTTATTTTAGTACCAATTGGTGGGGGAGGGATTGCGTCAGGGATTGCTTTAGCCGTTAAGAGCATTAATCCAAATATTAAAGTCATTGGTGTTCAAACAAAGAATGCCCCTTCAATGTATGAGTCAGTTCGAAGTGGTCATATTGAATCAATTCCTGTAAATAAGACGATTGCAGATGGGATTGCGGTTGGGAGACCCGGTGATTTAACGTTTCCTTTAATTCAACAATACGTTGATGAGATTGTGACTGTATCAGAAACAGAAATTTCGCAAGCCTTTTTATTGTTACTCGAGAATTGTAACCTTGTTTGTGAAGGAGCGGGTGCTGTTTCAGTTGCTGCTATGCTTTCAGGTCAGTTAGATCTTAAAGGTCAGAAAGTGGGTGCTGTTCTTTCTGGAGGAAATATTGATATTAACCTAATTGAAAGTATCATTAATCATGCAATGATTGCGACTGGACGACGAACAGAAATTAAAGTGTCCATTAATCATAAGCCCGGAGAATTAAGTGCCTTTTTAAACACAATCGCCGAAGAATTAGGGAATGTGGTAGTCATTCGTCAAAGTCGTCATCGAGAAGGTGTATCAATGTATGACTTAGAAGTGACAGTTGTGGTTGAAACACTAGATGTTGAGCATAAACAACGCTTAATTCAAAAACTGATTGAAACAGGATATGAGATTGAGTATACTAACTAGCCATTTTAATCGAAATATATTAAAATGAAGATAACATCTAGAAAGATAGGAGTTGGACTCACAATGTTAATTTATAATACGTATACGCGTGAGAAAGAAGAATTTAAACCGATTGAAGAAAATAAGGTAAAAATGTATATTTGTGGACCAACCGTGTATAACTATATTCACATTGGAAATGCACGTCCTGTATTATTTTTCGACTTAGTTCATCGTTATTTTAAATATTTAGGATATGAGGTTGAGTTTGTTTCAAACGTAACAGACGTGGATGATAAAATTATTAACCGTGCCATTGAAGAAGAAGTAACTGAAGCAGAGATTGCTGAAAAATATTTAAATTACTTTTTAGAATGTAATCAGCTATTAAATGCTTTACCATTCACTTCAATGCCAAAAGTAACTGAAAATATGGATGAGATGATTCAGTTCATTCATGAATTAGTTGAGCGTGGATTTGCTTATGCGGTTGATGGAGATGTGTACTTCCGTATTGATAAAGTACGTGAGTATGGTCAATTATCAGGAAAGAAAATTGAAGAGTTAGAAGTTGGAGCTCGTATCGCAGAAGATTCTAAAAAAGAGAACCCATTAGACTTTGTGTTATGGAAAAAAACTGATAAAGGAATCACATGGGATTCGCCTTGGGGTGCGGGACGCCCAGGTTGGCATACGGAATGTGTGGTTATGATCGGAAAAGAATTTGGCGGTAAGATTGATATTCATGGTGGCGGAACAGACCTTCAATTCCCTCATCATGAAAATGAAATTGCTCAATCAATCTGTATGAATGGTCATAGCTTAGCAAATTACTGGATGCATGTGGGACGTTTAGGTTTAAATAACGAAAAAATGAGTAAGTCTTTAGGAAATGTGATTAATGTTAAAGATTTAATTGAAGCAATTGATGCGAATGCCTTCCGTTTATTCATGTTATCAGTTCATTATCGTCAACCAATTAACTATACAGAAGAAAATATTCAGTTAGCAGTTAAAGAGTGGCAAAAAATTAAATCAACGTTTGAACAATTACATTTAAAACTTGATTTAGCCGAAGCATTAGATGTGGAAGGAGAGGTCGTTCCTGAGATTGAAAATTTAATGCAACAATTTACATTAGCACTTGAAGATGACTTCAATACATCAAATGCGATTACAAGTTTATACGGTGTGATTAAAGAAATTAATAAAATGACGCGTGCAAAAGCAAGTGATGCAGCTTGTAAATATGCCTTAATGACACTTCAAAATATGGCTTATATTTTTGGATTTGATTTAAGTAAGAAACGTTTAACTTTAGAAGAGCGCGAGTTAATGAAAGCTTGGGAAGAAGCACGCAAAGCGAAAGACTTTAAGAAAGCAGATGAGCTAAGAGCACAATTACAGGCTTTAAATGTTTTATAAAATGAGATATGATAATAAAGATTCCATTCGAAAGGATGGAGTCTTTTTTATTGAATTTAAGAAAAGAGTTCATGTTTAGTGCCATTTATTAGAAGAGAAGATTAGAGTTTTTCGTAGAAATGACTCGAATTCGTGAAAGTCACGGTTTGAATTGGCTTTTTCGTTAAAAGATAATGATTTAGTGTATAATAATGACGATATTAGAAAAGGCGCGTGAGAAGATGGAAGTAAATCAAATGAATAGTACGATGTTAGCCTTTGTGGGAGACTCGTACTATGACTTAAAAGTTCGTGAGATGCTTTGTAGACGTGGGATTAATAAACCAAATCGTCTGCATCAATTAGCAGTCAAATATGTTTCTGCTCATGCACAAGCCACGACTTTAGCTTATTTAATAGAACAAAATCTCTTAACAGAGAAGGAATTAGAAGTGGTTAAAAAAGGACGTAATACGAAAAGTCGTTCCGTTCCTAAAAATACGGATGTGTTAACTTATACCCATTCAACAGCGTTTGAAGCGTTAATTGGGTATTTATATTTAACGGAACAAGCACAACGATTAGATGAAATCGTGTCTTATAGTATCGAATTTAAAGATGGGGTGACAAACTAATGGCGAAACCAGTAAAAGGTGCGAAAAAAGATAAAGCATCAAAACGTGATTACAAACAAGCTCCTAAAAAAGAAGGAAAAGCTATTTCTAAAAAAGATAGCAATCGTGAAGTTATTTACGGAAAAAATACGGTGAATGAAGTATTAGAATCAAAACGTAAAGTCTTTGAAGTGATTGTTACTGATGCGGTTGCTCAACATGATGCGGGATTAATGGAATTAGTGGAGAAACAAAACATTTCTTGCAAAGTATTACCTAAGCAAAAATTTGAGCAAATGGCTAAAGATAAATATGATGTTAAAGGAAATCATCAAGGTGTCTTAGCAATCGTTGAGCCATATGCATACATGCCTTTAAATGATTTAATCAAAAAGGCCACTCAAAAAGAAGAACCCGCGTTCATTCTGATTTTAGATGGTCTTGAGGATCCACATAACTTAGGAGCGATTTTACGTACGGCTGATGCATCAGGTGTAGATGGAATTATTATTCGTAAAGACCGTTCAGTTGGATTAACAAGCACTGTTGCTAAATTATCAACGGGTGCTATTGAGCACGTCCCAGTGGCTTGTGTGGCTAACTTAACAGTAGCAATTAACCAGTTAAAGGAAGCGGGACTTTGGATTGCTGGAACTGATGCGAGTGAAGCACAAGATTACCGCACACTAGATGCTAGTTTACCGTTAGGTTTAGTCATCGGGAGTGAAGGAAAAGGAATGAGTCGTTTAGTACGTGAAGCGTGTGATTTCAAAGTTTATCTTCCAATGCGTGGTCACGTTACTTCGTTAAATGCATCAGTGGCAGCTGCCTTATTAATGTACGAAATTTATAATAAACGCAATCCTATTAAATAGTGTCTTAGGAGGAATACGGTGAAGGTTGAATATAATGATTATGAGTTGGTATACTTAGTTCGTGAACAAAATGAAGCAGCTTTAGATATCCTCATCCAGAAATATTCGCCGCTAATTGGAAAAATCGCCTCTTCTTATTATGGAGTTGGATTCGATTACGAGGACTTTTTTCAAGAAGGACGAATGGCATTTATCAAATCGATTTATACATTTGATGAAACATCCATTGCTAGTTTTTATTCTTATTCGATGACATGTGTACGAAATGCGATTACGACTGCATATCGTAAAGCTAAACGAAGCGCTGGTTTAGATTTGTTAACTGATTATAGTGATCCGGTTTTACCAATAGCTTCTGAGGCACAAGTCTATTATTATTTAGATAGAGACCATAACACCTTGAATGAACGTCTACTTCTCGAATTTGCTTTAAGAGAAAAGGGGATTTTATCTGAATTTGAAAAAACGTGTTTGAAATACTATTTATTAGATAATAATTATATTGAGATAGCAACGATTCTGAGTGTGCCCCCTAAAAAAGTAGATAATGCTTTGAGTCGATGCAAAAGTAAGTTAAAGAATTTAAATAAAATAAACTCATCTTCTGGGCAATGTTGCTAGCTTTATTGACAATGATGGTTGTTTTTGATAGAGTAGATGAAGTTAAGATATAAAAATTGTGAGGTCAAATAATGCGCACAAAAGTAATTTTAGCTTGTGACGAATGTTTAAGTCGCAACTATTCAACGGTTAAAAATAAACAAACACACAGCGAGCGTCTTGTAGTTAAAAAATTCTGCAAGCGTTGTGGAAAACATACAATGCATAAGGAAACAAAATAAGAATAGTATAGGGGGGCTACATGATGAGTCAGGTAAAAGGGTTTTTTAAAGGTGTGTCTGCTGAATTAAAGAAGATTGCTTGGCCAACAGAAAAAGAGATGAAAACATATACATTACAAGTGTTAATCTTCGTAGTTGTATTATCAATCTTCTTCTTTGCTGTTGACTTAGTGATTTCCCAAGTAATGAGTTTACTAGGGTAGGAGGTCATGATAGTGGAAAAACGTTGGTATGTTGTTCAAACGTATGCTGGTTATGAAAATAAAGTAATGACTAACTTATTAAAACGTATTGAAACAATGAATATGCAAGACAAAATCTTCCGAGTATTGATTCCGGAAGAAAAAGAAGTAACAATCAAAGACGGTGTACGTAAAGAAAAGTTAAAGAAAACTTTCCCTGGTTACGTCTTAGTAGAAATGATCGATACAGATGATTCTTGGTACATGGTTCGTAATACACCAGGTGTAACTGGATTCTTAGGATCAAGTGGTAAAGGAACTCGTCCAGTTCCGCTTCCAACAGAAGAAATTATGCCAATTCTTAAGAAGATGGGTGTTACAAGTGTCGAAGTATCATTAGATATCGAAGTTGGACAACAAGTATTAGTTGCAGCTGGTCCATTCTCAGGACAAGTTGGAAAAATCGAATCAATCGACAAAGAACATGGTAAAGTTAGTGTGTTAGTGGATTTATTTGGACGCGAAACACCAGTCGAATTAGATTTCGGACAAATTTGTGAAGTCGAATAAAAAAAAATCTTGCCTAATATAAAAAAAGGTGATAAACTATCGTAGTTGATATGAGATTCATATCAAGTGGGAGGGTGAAACACCCAAATAACCACATCACGGACTTAGAGGAGGTGTGTCGCGTGGCAAAAGCAGTAAAAAGTATTGTTAAATTACAAATTCCTGCAGGAAAAGCAAATCCAGCTCCACCAGTAGGTCCAGCATTAGGACAAGCAGGTGCGAACATTCAAGGATTCTGTCAAGAATTCAATGAACGTACACGTGAACAAATGGGAAGTATTATCCCAGTAGTAATCACAGTTTATGAAGATCGTTCATTTACATTCATTACAAAAACTCCACCAGCATCAGACTTATTAAAGAAAGCTGCTGGAATTCAAAGTGGATCATCTTTACCTCACAAGGAAAAAGTTGCTACTTTAACTAAAGATCAAATTCGTGCTATCGCTGAGCAAAAAATGCCAGACTTAAACGCGAATACAGTAGAAGCTGCAATGCGTATTATTGAAGGTTCTGCAAGACAAATGGGAATCGTTGTAGAAGACTAATCTACCGTTTTAGGTTGTAGATTACAACCTAAATCTGTGGGAGGAGATTCCGTTAACCACAATTTAGGAGGTACTTAGAATGGCTAAAAAAGGTAAAAAATTCATCGAAGCCAAAAAATTAGTTGATTCTACTACTTTATACTCTGTAGAAGAAGCTGTTGAATTAGTTAAGAAAACTAATGTTGCTAAATTTGATGCAACTGTAGATGTAGCTTTCCGTTTAGGAGTTGACCCACGTAAAGCGGATCAACAAATTCGTGGAGCTATGGTATTACCTCACGGAACTGGGAAAGTTCGTTCAGTATTAGTATTCGCTAAAGGTGAAAAAGCTAAAGAAGCTGAAGCGGCTGGAGCAGATTTCGTAGGAGATAGCGATATGATCAACAAAATCCAACAAGGTTGGATGGAGTTCGATGTAGTTGTAGCTACTCCAGATATGATGGCTGAAGTTGGTAAATTAGGACGCGTTTTAGGACCACGTGGTTTAATGCCAAACCCTAAAACTGGTACTGTAACAATGGATGTTACTAAAGCTGTTAATGAAATCAAAGCTGGTAAAGTAGAATACCGCGTTGATAAAGCTGGTAACGTACATGTTCCAATCGGAAAAGTATCTTTCGAAGACCAAAAATTAGTTGAAAACTTCAAAGCTATCTTTGATACTATCTTAAAAGCTAAACCATCTGCAGCTAAAGGAACTTACGTGAAAAACATCGCTGTTTCTTCAACTATGGGACCTGGTATCAAAGTTGCATCTGAATCATTAGAAAAATAATTTTTCTTATTGATAATTGAATAGAATTACCGTAGACAGTAGGGGCCTTTGGCTTAATGATCCTACCGAGGTTTTGGATATATATATTATTTATTTTCATGCCTTAGTTACACCCTTCTGTCCACATTTTAGTGGGTAAAAGGGTTTTTCTACGGACTTAGAACGAACATAGGAGGTGTGAATAATGAGCGCTACTGCAATCGAAATGAAATCTCAATTAGTTGCTGAGTACGCAGCGCAATTCAAAGAATCAGCTTCTTTAGTAGTTGTTGATTACCGCGGATTAACTGTTGCTGAAGTAACTGAATTACGTCAACAATTACGTGCTGAAGGTGTTGAATTTAAAGTATTAAAAAACAATATCTCTCGTCGTGCTGTGACTGAAGCTGGATTCGAAGGTTTAGGTGAAGCATTCGTTGGTCCAACTGCTGTTGCATTCTCTAAAGAAGACGTTGTTGCACCTGCACGCGTATTATACAACTTCGCTAAAGAACACCAAGCTTTAGAATTAAAAGCTGGTTTAATCGAAGGATCTGTTGCTTCATTAGAGCAAGTTATGGAATTAGCTAAATTACCAAACCGCGAAGGTTTATTATCTATGTTACTTTCTGTATTACAAGCTCCAATGCGCAATATGGCATGTGTTGTTAAAGCTGTTTCTGAACAAAAAGAAGCTGGTGTTGAAGCACCTGTAGCTGAGGCTGCTGCTGAAACAACTGAAGTGGCTGAAGAAGCTGCTGCTGAATAATTTTTGAAATTTAAAAAATTAACCTAAAAGGGAAAAATCCCTAATTTGAAGGAGGAAAATAAAATGGCAAAATTAACTGCTGCTGAAATGATCGAAGCGATCAAAGAAATGTCAGTTTTAGAATTAAACGAATTAGTTAAAGCTATCGAAGAAGAATTTGGTGTAACTGCTGCTGCTCCTGTAGCTGTTGTTGGTGGAGCTGAAGCTGCTGCTGGACCATCTGAAGTAGATGTAATCTTAACAAACGCTGGAGCTAAAAAAATCGGTGTTATCAAAGTAGTTCGTGAAATCACTGGATTAGGATTAAAAGAAGCTAAAGAATTAGTAGACGGAACTCCTGCTCCAATCAAAGAAAAAGTTTCTCCAGAAGAAGCTGAAGAATTAAAAGCTAAATTAGAAGAAGCTGGAGCTACTGTTGAAGTTAAATAATTAACTTTAATATAAGTTTCGCTGAAATATAAATAAAAACCTGAGTGTGTTTATCGCCTCAGGTTTTTATTTCATAAACATATAATGTAATAATTTACTTTAACATGGCAATAATAGAGCATGTAAAAATGTTCATATTCTCTAATTTTTAGGTAAAATCAAAAGGGGTTGTGATCATGCATTATTATACTAACAATGTTAATGCTCGTTCGGACGAAAAGGACTTTGCTTACACACTTAGAGGGCATAAACTCAAATTCACAACAGATATTGGGGTCTTTTCGAAGAGAGATGTTGACTTTGGTTCTAGACTTTTAGTAGAAAGCTTTACTGTTCCAGAAGTAGATGGGAATATTTTAGATGTTGGCTGTGGTTACGGACCTATCGGTTTGAGTTTAGCTAAAAGTTATGTAAATCGAAATATTCATATGGTAGATGTTAATCAACGAGCGTTAGAACTATCAAAAAAGAATGCACAGGATAATGGAATTTCAAATGCAACAATGTATGAAAGCTTTTGCTATGATGGTGTAGAAGGTGAATTCGCGGCTATTTTATCGAATCCTCCAATCCGTGCAGGGAAAAAAGTTGTTCACGCCATTATTGAAGAAGCTAAAGAATATTTGGTTGAGAATGGTGAACTTTGGATAGTAATACAGAAAAAACAAGGCGCTCCATCTGCTAAAGCGAAAATGGAAGAAGTCTATGGGAATTGTGAAGTTGTCGACAAAGATAAAGGATATTTTATATTAAAGTCTATCAGACGTTGACACTATTGAAAAAATTTGATATTATTATAAAATGCCTAATACTGCTTGTATTTTACATGTGCTAAGTCAAATACATTAGGTGTTGAATAAAAAAAACAACAAAAGTTTACATAAACAAACAAAGAGGTGAAACGCGTGGCAGGGAAAATTGTTCAATATGGTAAAAAGAGACAACGTCGTAATTACTCAAGAATTGATGTTGCACTCGAACTCCCTAACTTAATTGAAATTCAAACTGCTTCTTATCAGTGGTTCCTTGATGAAGGTATTCGTGAAATGTTCAAAGACATTTCTCCAATTGAAGACAATAACGGTAATTTAGCGCTTGAATTCGTTGGATATAGCTTAGGAGAACCAAAATATTCTGTTTTAGAAGCTAAAGAACGCGATGCTAACTATGCTGCCCCTTTACGTGTTAAGGTTCGTTTACACATTAAAGACGAAGAAACACACGCAATTAAGGAAGTGAAGGAAAGCGAAGTATACATGGGGGACTTCCCTTTAATGACCCCAACAGGAACATTTGTTATCAATGGTTCTGAACGTGTAATCGTATCACAATTAGTCCGTTCATCAGGTGTTTACTACAATAAAGAGACTGATAAAAAGAGCGGTAAAGAAAAATATGCTGCACAAGTAATTCCTAACCGTGGTGCATGGTTAGAGTATGAACTTGATGCAAAAGACATTGTTTATGTTCGTGTCGATAGAACGCGTAAAATTCCAATTACAGTTTTATTACGTGCATTAGGACTTTCAACAAAAGAACAAATCATCGAAATGTTTGGTGAAAATCAGTATATCTTAAATACGTTAGAAAAAGACCAAACTGTTAACTCTGATGAAGCATTAATGGAAATCTTCCAAAAACTTCGTCAAGGTGAGCATGCTACGATCGATGGTGCTCGAACTTTATTCGTTTCTCGTTTCTTTGATCCTAAACGATACGACTTAGCTCATGTTGGACGTTATAAATTCAACAAAAAATTAAGTGCACAAGAACGTTTATTAAATCAAAAATTAGCTAGTGATATCTTTGATTCAGAGACAGGTGAAGTACTAGTAGAAGAAGGTACAGTAATTACTCGTCGTATCTTTGAAGAAGTATTAGCTGATAAAATTGATCGTTTAAATATTAAAAAAGTCGAATTAGTGAATCCTTTAGAAGAAACACAAACTTATGTTCAAGAATTCGAAGTTTATTCACAACGAGTAAATGAAGGGGATCAAGTTGTAAAAATTATCGGAAATGTAGAAGATGAGTGTAAACACATTACTACTTCAGATATCTTTGCATCTGTAAGTTACTTCTTCAACTTATTAGATTCAGTAGGTTACTTAGATGATATCGATCACTTAGGAAACCGTCGTTTACGTCTAGTAGGTGAATTATTACAAAACCAATTCCGTATCGGGTTATCTCGTATGGAGCGTGTTGTTAAAGAAAGAATGTCAATTCAAGAAAGTGAAGGAATCACACCTTCAAGCTTAATTAACATTCGTCCTGTAACAGCTGCAATTAAAGAGTTCTTCGGTAGCTCACAGTTATCACAGTTCATGGATCAAACTAACCCATTATCAGAGTTAACGCACAAACGTCGTTTATCTGCTTTAGGGCCAGGTGGTTTAACACGTGAACGTGCTGGAATGGAAGTACGTGACGTTCACTACTCTCATTACGGTCGTATGTGTCCTATCGAAACGCCTGAGGGACCAAACATCGGGTTAATCAACTCTTTATCATCTTATGCAAAAGTTAACGAATTTGGATTCATTGAGACTCCATATCGTAAAGTTATCCCAGTTATTGATGAAGCAACTGGAGAAACAAAAATGCAAGTAACTGGGGAAATCCGTTATTTAACTGCTGACGAAGAAGATCGTTATGTAGTAGCACAAGCTGGATTAGATTTAGATGCAAATGATTGCTTACCTGAAAAAGTAATTGTTCGTCATCGTGGTGAAAACTTAATCGTTCCTGCTGAACGTGTTGACTTCGTGGACGTATCACCAAAACAGATTGTATCTGTTGCCACAGCATGTATCCCGTTCTTAGAGCACGATGATGCCAACCGTGCATTAATGGGAGCCAACATGCAACGTCAGGCCATTCCTTTATTAATTCCTGAAGCCCCATTCGTTGGTACAGGTATGGAATATGTAGCGGCAAAAGACTCAGGGCAAGCAGTAGTTGCTCACAACAGCGGAACAGTAGAATACGTTGATTCAAAACAAATCCGTGTTCGTCGTGATGCTGATGGAGGATTAGATCGTTATCCATTAATTAAGTTTGTTCGTTCAAACTCAAGTACTGTATTAAACCAACGTCCAATCGTTCGCCTAGGTGATCATATTAATGCTGGTGAAGTATTAGCAGATAGTTCATCAATGGAAAGCGGAGAATTAGCTTTAGGACGTAACGTCGTTGTAGCATTCATGACATGGAACGGATATAACTATGAGGATGCCATCATCATGAGTGAACGCTTAGTAAAAGATGATGTGTATACATCAATTCACATTGAAGAATATGAATTAGAAGCTCGTGACACTAAGTTAGGCCCAGAAGAAATTACACGTGATATCCCAGGTGTTGGGGAAGACGCTCTTAAAAACTTAGATGAGCGTGGAATTATCCGTATCGGTGCTGAAGTTAAAGAAGATGACATCTTAGTAGGTAAAGTAACTGCTAAAGGTCAGACTGAATTAACTGCAGAAGAACGTTTATTACATGCTATCTTCGGTGAGAAAGCACGTGAAGTTCGTGATACATCATTACGTGTACCACACGGTGGAGACGGAATTGTACATGACGTTAAATACTTCTCTCGTCGTAACGGTGATGACTTATCACCAGGTGTAAACGAAGTAATTCGTATTTACATTGTTCAAAAACGTAAAATCTCTGAGGGAGATAAAATGGCCGGACGCCATGGTAATAAAGGGGTTATCTCTAAAATCTTACCTCAAGAAGATATGCCATATATGCCAGATGGAACACCAGTGGATATCATGTTAAACCCATTAGGGGTACCATCACGTATGAACATCGGTCAGATCTTAGAAATTCACTTAGGTATGGCTGCTAAAAAATTAGGAATTCACGTTGCAACTCCAGTATTCGATGGTGTTAAAACTGAAGACTTAGAAGCAATCATCGCAGAAGCTGGTATGGACCCAGATGCGAAGACTGTATTATATGATGGACGTACAGGTGAAAAATTCGATAACCGAATTTCAGTTGGGGTTATGTATATGATTAAACTTGCCCACATGGTTGATGACAAATTACATGCCCGTTCAATTGGACCTTACTCATTAGTAACTCAACAGCCGCTTGGAGGTAAAGCTCAATTCGGTGGACAACGTTTCGGTGAGATGGAGGTATGGGCACTTGAAGCATACGGTGCGGCATACACATTACAAGAAATCTTAACAGTTAAGTCAGATGATATCACAGGACGTGTTAAAACATACGAAGCTATCGTACGTGGAGAAAATGTTCCTGAACCAGGTATCCCTGAATCATTCCGAGTATTAGTTAAAGAGTTACAATCATTAGGTATGGATGTTAAAATCTTATCTGATGACAAAGATGAAATTGAAATCCGCGATCTTGAGAATGTAAAAACTCATCAAATCGTTGTTCCAGAAACAGTTGAATAATAATTAGACGCAAGGAGGGAATCGCCTTGGTAGATGTTAACAAGTTTAAGTATATGAAGATCGGTTTAGCATCTTCAGATACAATCCGTAAATGGTCTTATGGTGAAGTTAAAAAATCTGAGACAATCAACTATCGTACATTAAAACCTGAAAAAGATGGATTATTCTGTGAGCGTATCTTCGGTCCACAAAAAGACTGTGAGTGTGCTTGTGGTAAATATAAACGTATTCGCCACGAAGGGATCGTTTGTGATCGCTGTGGTGTAGAAGTAACAGTAGCAAAAGTTCGTCGTGAACGTATGGGTCACATCGAACTTGCTGCACCTGTTGCACATATTTGGTATGTAAAAGGTATTCCAAGCCGCATGGGACTATTATTAAATATGTCTCCTCGTGAGCTTGAAGAAGTTATCTACTTTGTAAACTATGTTGTAATTGACCCAGGTAAAACTGATTTAATTAAACAAAAAGTATTAACTGAAAAAGAATATCGTGAAGCATATGAAAAATGGGGGAATGCATTCCAAGTAGGTATGGGTGCTGAAGCCATTAAAAAGTTATTAGAATCATTAGATTTAGATAAATTAGCGAAAGAATTACGTTCTGAATTAAAAATTGCACAAGGTCAAAAACGTGGGAAAGTTATCAAACGTTTAGAAGTTGTGGAATCATTCCGTAATTCAGGAAACCGTCCTGATTGGATGATCTTAGACGTATTACCGGTAATTCCACCAGAATTACGTCCAATGGTTCAATTAGATGGTGGACGTTTTGCAACATCTGACTTAAATGACTTATATCGTCGTGTTATTAACCGTAATAACCGTTTAATTCGTTATTTAGAAATCGGTGCGCCTAATATTATCATTAACAATGAGAAACGTATGATTCAAGAAGCAGTAGATGCTTTAATTGATAATGGTCGTCGTGGACGTCCAGTTACCGGTCCAGGAAACCGTCCATTAAAATCACTTTCTCACATGTTAAAAGGTAAACAAGGTCGTTTCCGTCAAAACTTATTAGGTAAACGTGTTGACTACTCTGGACGTTCTGTAATCGTAGTAGGACCAGACTTAAAGATGTATCAATGTGGATTACCAAAAGAAATGGCTCTTGAGTTATTCAAACCATTCGTTATGAAAGAATTAGTAGAACGTGATTTAGCACAAAATATTAAGAGTGCTAAGAAAATGATTGAGCGCATGGATGATGCATTATGGGACGTTGTAGAAGACGTAATTCGTGAGCATCCAGTATTATTAAACCGTGCCCCAACATTACACCGTTTAGGTATCCAAGCGTTCGAACCTAAAATTGTAGAAGGACGCGCAATTCGTCTTCACCCTCTTGTAACGACAGCATTCAATGCCGACTTCGATGGTGACCAGATGGCGGTTCACGTTCCTTTATCTCAAGAAGCACAAGCTGAAGCTCGTTTATTAATGCTTGCTGCAAACAACATCTTAAACCCGAAAGATGGTAAACCAGTCGTTACTCCATCTCAGGATATGGTATTAGGAAACTACTACTTAACGATGGAGGAAGCAGGAGCAATTGGTGAAGGTAATATCTATAAAGATACAAATGAATTAATGATGGCTTATGCAAACGGATATGTAACATTACACTCTCGTATTGCATTAGATGCTAAAGCATTAAATAACATGACTTTCACTGAAGAGCAAAATAGCAAATATATCATCACAACTTTAGGAAAAGTTATCTTCAATGGTATTTTACCTAAAACATTCCCTTACTTAAATGAGCCAACAATGACGAACTTACAAGGTGCTACACCAACTAAGTACTTCGTTGAAAAGGGAACAGATATTAAAGCACACTTAGCGGATGTTAAAATTGTTTCTCCATTCAAGAAAAAATTCTTAGGAGATATCATTTCTGAAGTATTCCGTATTTATAAAACAACTGAAACATCACGTATGTTAGACCGCTTAAAAGACTTAGGATTTAAGTATTCTACTGTTGCCGGAATTTCTGTAGGGGTTGCTGACGTAGTCGTATCTTCTAAGAAAAAGGATTTATTAAAACAAGGTGACGATAAAGTTGCTCAAATCCAAGAGTTCTATAACCGTGGTTTATTAACTGATGATGAGCGTTATCGTTTAGTTATCGATGTTTGGGCGAAAGTAAAAGATGAAATTCAACACGTATTAATGAATGAGTTACCTGCTGATAACCACATTTACATGATGAGTGATTCAGGAGCCCGTGGTAATGCATCGAACTTTACGCAGTTAGCCGGTATGCGTGGATTAATGGCCAACCCATCTGGTAAAACAATTGAGTTACCAATCAAATCTTCATTCCGTGAAGGTTTAACAGTAACTGAGTTCTTCATCTCTACCCATGGTGCCCGTAAAGGATTAGCCGATACAGCCTTAAAAACAGCCGATTCAGGTTACTTAACTCGTCGTTTAGTAGACGTAGCACAAGATGTAATCGTTCGTGAAGATGACTGTGGTACAGATAAAGGACAATATATCACTGAATTAAAACAACGTGGTCAAACAGTAGAAACATTATTTGATCGTATCGTTGGACGTTATACAGCAAAACCTATCTATCATCCGGTAACAAAAGAAAAGATTGCAGAACGCAATGTATATATTACAGATGAATTAGGTAAAGCTATCATCGATGCTGGTATTGAAGGAGTAGATATCCGTACTATTTACTCATGTAATGCTCAAAAAGGTGTATGTAAAAAATGTTATGGTCAAAACTTAGCAACTGGTAAAGAGGTTGAAGTTGGGGAAGCTGTTGGTATCATGGCTGCTCAATCAATCGGTGAGCCAGGTACTCAGTTAACGATGCGTACATTCCATACAGGTGGGGTAGCCGGAGCCGATATTACACAAGGTTTACCTCGTATCCAAGAGTTATTCGAAGCGCGTAATCCAAAAGGACGTGCAATCATTGCTGAAATCGATGGTGTAATTACTACAATTAAGGCAAATACTAAAAACCGTTATGAAATTACATTAACAAATAAATTAGAAAGCCGTAACTACTTATTACCTTACGGGGTACAACCATTAGTAGCTGAAGGTGATGAAGTATTAGCTGGAGACATGTTAACTGAAGGGTCAATCGATCCTAAAGAATTATTACGTGTTAAAGATGTTGCCGCTGTACAAGCATACATCTTAAAAGAAGTACAAAATGTATACCGTGCACAAGGGGTAGAATTATCAGATAAGCATATTGAGATCATGGTTCATCAAATGATGAAAAAAGTTAAAGTTATCGACGGTGGAGATACTGACATTTTACCAGGATCATTAATTGATATGACTCATTATACGCGTGTAAATGCTGCTGCAATCATGCGTGGGAAACGCCCTGCAGTAGGTATTCCAACAATCTTAGGTATCACAAAAGCATCTCTTGAAACAGAATCATTCTTATCTGCTGCATCATTCCAGGAAACAACTCGCGTTCTTACAGATGCTGCAATCAAAGGTAAAGTGGATGAATTAATCGGATTAAAAGAAAATGTTATCATTGGTAAGTTAATCCCAGCCGGAACAGGTGTTTTAAGAGAAGATCATATTCAACCGGTACATAAGATTGAAGATGAAGTTGAAGAGGATATTTTACCATTCGATTTAACTTCGGATTCAAAAGTATCAAATGATTTAGTAAATCTTTCATTAGAAGACGATTTAGATGAATTAGATATCGAATTAGATTTCGATGAAACTGATTTTTTAGACGCTGAAGATGAATAAGATATCAAAAAAAGCCAATAATACTGTTGAAAAATATTAAAAACTTTTTTGAACTGTTGACATTATTCTAAAAAAATGTTAGATTAATAAAGGCTTTTAAAAAAACAAAGTGAGTTTTGCTTTCGGGCAAAGCTTACTTTTTCTAACTAAAATGAACCACCTGGATAAGTGGACTAAGTTTATGAGAGGAGGACTAATATGCCAACTATTAACCAATTAGTTCGTAAAGGACGTCAAAGTAAAGAAACAAAATCTAAATCTCGTCATTTAAATGTAGGGTACAATAGTTTAAAGAAAGAACAAACTAACTTATACTCTCCACAAAAACGTGGGGTATGTACTCGTGTTGCTACAATGACACCTAAAAAACCAAACTCGGCTTTACGTAAATATGCCCGTGTACGTTTAACAAATGGTTTAGAAGTAACAGCATACATTCCTGGTATTGGACACAAATTACAAGAGCACAGCGTTGTTTTAATTCGCGGTGGACGTGTAAAAGACTTACCAGGGGTACGTTATCATATCGTTCGTGGTACTTTAGATGCTACAGGTGTAGATGGACGTATGCAAGGTCGTTCTAAATACGGAACAAAAAAACCAAAAGCAGCTAAAAAATAATCTAACTTTTTTCGATAAAATGGAAGGGAGGCTAAATTATGCCACGTAAAGGACATGTAGCAAAACGCGACGTTTTGCCAGATCCAATTTATAACTCTAAATTAGTATCTCGTTTAATCAACAACATCATGCAAGATGGTAAAAAAGGTACTGCACAAACTATTTTATATAATGCATTCGATATCATTGCTGAGAAAACTGGTCGTGAACCAATGGAAGTATTCGAAGAAGCTATCGAAAACATCATGCCTGTATTAGAGGTTAAAGCTCGCCGTATCGGTGGGGCAAACTACCAAGTACCAGTAGAGGTTCGTCCTGAGCGCCGAATCACTTTAGGATTACGCTGGTTAGTTCAATACTCTCGCTCTCGCGGAGAAAAAACTATGGAGCAACGCTTAGCTAACGAAATTATCGATGCAGCTAACAACACAGGTGCATCTGTTAAGAAACGTGAGGATACTCACAAAATGGCTGAAGCTAACAAAGCATTCGCTCATTACCGTTGGTAATATTTTAAATAACTTTAGGATTACTGGATTTCTAGTAATCCTAAAAGTTTAGTATTTCACTATGAGAGGAGTAACGGAACATGGCAAGAGAATTCTCTTTAAATCACACTCGTAACATCGGTATCATGGCACACATCGATGCTGGTAAAACGACAACTACAGAACGTATCTTATACTACACTGGTCGTATCCACAAAATCGGAGAAACTCACGATGGTGCTTCTCAAATGGACTGGATGGCTCAAGAGCAAGAGCGTGGTATCACAATCACTTCAGCTGCAACAACAGCTGCTTGGAATGGTCACCGTGTAAACATCATCGATACACCAGGTCACGTAGACTTCACAGTAGAAGTTGAACGTTCATTACGTGTATTAGATGGTGCGGTAGCAGTATTAGATGCGCAATCAGGAGTTGAGCCTCAAACTGAAACAGTTTGGCGCCAAGCTACTACTTACGGAGTTCCACGTATTGTATTCGTAAATAAAATGGATAAAACAGGTGCAGATTTCTTATACTCTGTAAAAACATTACATGATCGTTTAGGAGCTAACGCTCTTCCAATTCAATTACCAATCGGTGCTGAAGATGATTTCGAAGGTATCATTGACTTAGTTGAAATGAAACAATACATGTATACAAATGACTTAGGAACTGACATCCAAGTTGGAGAAATCGATGCAGCTCACTTAGAAGATGCAGAAATGTATCGTGATCAATTAATTGAAGCAGTATCTAACTTAGATGAAGAGTTAATGATGAAATACTTAGAAGGTGAAGAAATTTCAATCGAAGAATTAAAAGCTGCGATCCGTCGTGCTACAATCAACGTTGAATTATTCCCAGTATTATGTGGATCAGCCTTCAAAAACAAAGGTGTTCAGTTAATGTTAGATGCTGTAATTGACTACTTACCAGCTCCAACTGATATTCCTGCAATCAAAGGAACATTAGAAGATGGAACTGAAGTTGAGCGTCATGCTTCTGATGAAGAACCATTCGCAGCATTAGCATTCAAAGTTATGACTGACCCATTCGTAGGTAAGTTAACATTCTTCCGTGTTTACTCAGGAACAATCCAATCAGGAACTTACGTATTAAACTCAACTAAAGGTAAACGTGAGCGTGTTGGACGTTTATTACAAATGCACGCTAACAGCCGTCAAGAAATCTCTGAAGTATACGCAGGAGATATCGCTGCAGCTGTAGGTTTAAAAGATACTACAACTGGAGATACTTTATGTGATCCAGATCACGAAGTTATCTTAGAATCAATGGTATTCCCTGAACCAGTTATCTCTTTATCAGTTGAGCCAAAATCAAAAGCAGACCAAGATAAAATGGGTATCGCTTTACAAAAATTAGCTGAAGAGGATCCAACTTTCCGTACTCATACAGACGAAGAAACTGGTGAAACTATCATCTCAGGTATGGGTGAGTTACACTTAGACATCATCGTTGACCGTATGCGTCGTGAATTCAAAGTTGAAGCTAACATTGGTGCTCCTCAAGTAGCTTACCGTGAAACATTCACTCAAGCTGCAGACGTTGAAGGTAAATTCGTACGTCAGTCTGGTGGACGTGGACAATACGGACACGTATGGATCAAATTTGAACCACAAGAACCAGGTGCTGGATACGAGTTCGTGGACGCTGTAGTTGGTGGGGTTGTACCTCGTGAATACATCGGATCTGTAGATGCAGGATTAAAAGATGCATTACAAAATGGACAATTATCAGGATTCCCTGTAGTTGACGTTAAAGCTACATTATTCGATGGTTCTTACCATGATGTCGATTCAAGTGAGATGGCATACAAAATCGCAGCTTCTATGGCATTAAAAAATGCTTATGACAAATGTAAACCAGTTCTTTTAGAACCAGTTATGAAAGTAGAAGTTGTTATCCCAGATGAGTACTTAGGAGACGTAATGGGAGATATCACTTCACGTCGTGGACGCTTAGACGGAATGGAAGCTCGTGGTAACGCGCAAGTTATCCGTGCATATGTTCCATTATCTGAAATGTTCGGATATGCAACTGCATTACGTTCTAACACACAAGGACGCGGAAACTACTCAATGGAAATGGATCACTATGAGCAAGTTCCAAAATCAATCGCTGATGAAGTCATCAAAAAACATCGTGGATAATCGTTGTTAATTGATGTGTTCATATATCCGCTGCTAATAAGAATGTAATACTTGCATTCTTATTAGCGGTATTGTAAAATAAAAATGTTGAATACAAAAAATGTAACTTAGAGGAGGATATTAGCATGGCAAAAGCTAAATTCGAACGTACTAAACCGCATGTTAACATCGGTACAATCGGTCACGTTGACCACGGAAAAACTACATTAACAGCTGCTATCACAACTGTATTATCTAAATCAGGTAAAGCAGAAGCTCGCGCTTACGACCAAATCGATGGTGCTCCAGAAGAGCGTGAACGTGGAATCACTATCTCAACTGCACACGTTGAGTACGAAACTGACAACCGTCACTACGCACACGTTGACTGCCCAGGACATGCTGACTACGTTAAAAACATGATCACTGGTGCTGCTCAAATGGACGGTGGTATCTTAGTAGTATCTGCTGCTGATGGACCAATGCCACAAACTCGTGAGCACATCTTATTATCTCGCCAAGTTGGTGTACCTCGTTTAGTTGTTTTCTTAAACAAATGTGACATGGTAGACGACGAAGAATTATTAGAATTAGTTGAAATGGAAGTTCGTGACTTATTATCTGAGTACGATTTCCCAGGTGATGAAGTTCCAGTAATCCACGGATCTGCATTATTAGCATTACAAGGACAACCTGAATGGGAAGCAAAAATCAACGAATTAATGGCTGCTGTAGATGAGTACATCCCAACTCCAGCTCGTCAAACTGATTTACCATTCTTAATGCCAGTAGAGGACGTATTCTCAATCACTGGACGTGGTACTGTAGCAACTGGACGCGTTGAGCGTGGGGTTGTTAAAGTTGGTGACGTTGTTGAAATCATCGGTTACCATGAAACAAAATCAACTACTGTAACAGGTGTTGAAATGTTCCGTAAATTATTAGACCAAGCTGAAGCTGGAGATAACATCGGAGCTTTATTACGTGGTATTTCTCGTGAAGAAATCCAACGTGGACAAGTATTAGCTAAACCAGGATCAGTAAAACCTCATACAAAATTCACTTCTGAGGTTTACGTATTATCTAAAGAAGAAGGTGGACGTCATACTCCATTCTTCGGAAACTACCGTCCTCAATTCTACTTCCGTACAACTGACGTAACTGGAGTTATCCAATTACCAGAAGGTGTAGAAATGGTTATGCCAGGTGACAACGTTGCTATGACTGTAGAATTAATCGCGCCAATCGCTGTTGAAAAAGGAACTAAGTTCTCTATCCGTGAAGGTGGACGTACAGTAGGTGCTGGTTCAGTAGTAGACATCATCGAATAATCGATATTCTAATATTTGAATCTTTTTGTCCTAGAGATATATTCTCTAGGACTTTTTTTATTTTGGCTCTTTGTCAACTG